>JAHEGF010000229.1:0-4888 GCA_024645155.1 Phyllobacteriaceae bacterium
ATCAAAATCTCAGATGCGACGGTCTCCCGGATGCTAAAGCGCAATGGCGTCAACCGGCTGCCGCGCGGTACCCGCCTGCGGAAGGTGCACACCAAGCGATACAACAAACAGGTTCCCGGCGGCAATTGGTTTGACTGCCCCAATGGTCATTTCTGGTACTGGATCCCGGACCCGGAACTTAATCCACCGCACTGCGATCCAAATGGAGAAATATTTCAGATAGCTGAACATGCACCAGTTCCGCAAACTGCATCAAAACGTACCAATAAGGAGTACGCAGGCTATTTATTATTTGCCTAGAAAACGACTGCTACAACGGCTACGCAATCTCCCGATTTGACTAATCCCGGAAAGTGACGTGAAGCCAGAATACCGGATCGCTTGGCCCGATAGTCGACAGGTGACCGTCCGGTACGATCGGCAGGCCATACGCGGGCGACGACATCCCCTTCTGCCACGGTATCCCCCAAATCAACCACGGGTTCGATAAGGCCATCATCCTCACTAAAAACGAAGCAGTCTCCGTCGGGCATATCGAGCATTACGGTCGGGCTTAACTCCGGTTCTCCTTTCAGGATACCGGCATGCTTGAGGACGTTTCGAATCCCCTTTTTCGCGATCGCAATTGAGTGTGAAGAAGCGGTCCCGCCGCCACCCAATTCTGTCGTTACAAAAACCTTGCCCTGGTCTTCCACGGCTGTGTCGTACATGCCGACGTTGTCGATCTCCAGCATCATCATGGAATAGGGCGCGTTGAAAGCCTCTACAGCAGCGACACATGCGGCCTGCTGCTCCTTGTTGTCGAGCACATGCGCCGAGGCAAAGGGCACGAAGTCAAGAGTCTTGCCGCCCGAATGAAAATCGACAACAATATCGGCCTCGGGCAATAGAACGCGGTTGAAATAGTCTGCTATTTTTTCCGTTACCGTGCCGTTCGGCTTTCCCGGGAAGGACCGGTTCATGTTGCCGCGGTCAATCGGGGATGTCCGCGAGCCCGCCCGGAAAGCAGGGTAGTTGAACGCCGGAACAATAATTACCCGTCCGGTAACGTCGGAGACATTCAACGATTGAGCCAAATCCATCAGCGCGACCGGACCTTCATATTCGTCACCGTGATTGGCGCCAGTTAGCAGCGCAGTCGGACCGTCTCCGTTTCTGATAACAGTGATCGGGATCATCACGGATCCCCATGCAGAATCGTCGCGGCTGTAAGGCAGGCGGAGAAACCCGTGATGTTCCCCGTCGGCGTCCAATGGGATTGATGGTGCTATGGGATTGGCAGGCATCTCGAATTATTCCTTAACAAATAGCTGCCGCGGAACATGAGCCAGGCATTCAGGTCCATTTGCGCCAATGACAATGCTCTCGGTTATCTCAAAGCCCCAGTCATCCATCCACAGTCCGGTCATGAAGTGGAAGGTCATGTTTTCTTGCAACACGGTCTTGTCTCCGGGACGCAAGGACATTGTCCGCTCGCCCCAATCAGGCGGATAGGAGAGGCCAATCGGATAACCGGTGCGGTTATCTTTAGAAATTCCATATTTCTTCAGCACGCAAAAGAATGCGTTGGCAATGTCCTCGCAAAAATTGCCGGCCTTGGCAGCTTCCAGTCCTGCATCCATACCCTCCAGAACTGCTTTTTCGGCATCTGTGAATGTCTGCGTCGGCTTGCCCAGGAAAACGGTTCTCGACAACGGGCAATGATATCGTTTGTAGACACCCGCGATCTCGAAAAACGTACCTTCGCCCGTTCTCATTGGCTGGTCGTCCCAGGTCAAATGCGGTGCAGAGGCATCCGCGCCAGATGGCAGAAGCGGAACAATGGCCGGGTAGTCGCCGCCAAATTCGAGTTTCTCGTCATAGCGCAGGCCGGCCTCATATATATCGGCGACAAGATCGCATTTGCGGTATCCGGGTTCGCATTTGTCAAAGATGGTCGCATGCATGCGCTCAACAAGACGTGCCGCTTTGCGCATGTAGTCGAGCTCCTGGGCGGATTTTACCGCACGCTGCCAGTTCACGATGGCTGTAGCATCCGAGAAAATCGCATTTGGAAGGTGTTTTTTCAGCGATGCGAATGCAGCCGCGGAAAACCAGTAGTTATCCATTTCCACGCCAATGCGCCTATTCGTCCAACCGCGCTCAGTAATTTTGGCAGAAAGATAGTCCATCGGGTGGCGTTCCGTCGATTGGACGTAGTGATCCGGATAACCAATGATGTCTTTATCGGTAAGGTACGAGGTGCGCCGCGCGCCGTTTGCATCCTGGCCGCGCCCAAACCATACCGGATGGCCTTCGGGGCCTACCACGACACATTGGTGCACATAAAAAGACCAGCCATCATATCCTGTCAGCCAGGCCATATTGGATGGGTCGGATACGATCAAAATATCGACGCCTGCGTCGGCCATAGCATCACGCGTTCTGGCGACACGGTAATCATATTCATCCTGGCTGAAATTCAAGATAGGAGCGGGCATGGTTATGGTTCTTCCTCTCGTCTGGTTTCTGTCAGTTTGAGAAATCCGTACCCGCATTCGCCAAGTGCGCCTTCTTGAGTGCGAAGCTGGCTATGGCTGTGTCCTGGACACCGGTACCCGTTAGATCGGCAATGGTTATTGCGTCGTTGAAAGGGCGGCCTTTTGCGCTGCCTGCAATGACATCACCCAACTCGGCAAAGTCAGTATCCGCGTCTACAACTCCCGTCGCGATTGCCGTGCGTAATTCTCCCAGGAAACGCGTTTGTGACAGCCGGTCCGGCACATAAAGATCGGCTTCATCAAAACAGGCCGGATCAAGTTCGTTCTTGTGGTCCTGGTCTGAACCCATGGCGGTAATGTGTTGACCGGCGCGAAGCCAGTCAGCCTGAAGTATCGGGTGAGCCGATGGCGTTGTCGTGACGACAATATCAGCCGCAGCGACTGCAGTTGCTGGATCATTGGAAGCAACCACCTTTATTCCGAGTTCTTTTGACAACAGTGCGGCGGCGGCACTTGCCTTGTCCGGATCGCGTGCCCAGATAGTTGCATTTGTGATGGGTCGCACCAGGCAGAGCGCCTTCAGTTGTAACTTCCCTTGGCTGCCAGCACCGAGAATACAGGCTGACGATGAATCCGTTCGGGAAAGGCACCTTGCCGCGACCGCACCCGCCGCTGCCGTTCGAACATCAGTCAGAAAGCCATTGTCGAGAAGCAGTGCCTCCAGTACGCCTGTGCGGGCCGCAAACAACACCATCAGTCCTGACGTGCTCGGCAGGCCGATTTTAGGGTTATCAAAAAATCCCGGTGAAATCTTGATGGCAAAATGATCATTTCCAGGAACGAAAGCCGTTTTTACGTCGACTTCGCCGTTGAATGGTTTGATGGCCATCGACAGGATTGGCGGCATGATCACCTCGCCTGTGGCGAGTTCCGCGAAGGCTTTTTCGACGCAGCCAACGGCATCAAGGTCAAGCGCAACCACGCTCCGCAACTCATTTTCTGTGAGTATCTTGATTGCAGCCATCTCATGCCGCCTGTTTCGTGACATCGACATCCTCGCCAGAGATGATACGATGGTGCTGCTTCATGTCGATATTGCCGCCGCTAAGGACGGTGACGACCGGGCCTGAACTTTTGATTTTTCCCGCGAGTAATGCGGCAATGCCAACTGATCCCGACCCTTCAACTATCTGACGTTCGAGCCAGTAAACATGTCTTATGGCGGCGGCAATTTCGGTCTCGCTAACAAGAACAATGCCGTCTACCAGATCGCGCGTCATCGCGAAGGTCAATTGATTGTTCAGTCCGATCCCGCCGCCGAGTGAATCAGCAAGCGTCGCCTTTTCCTCTACCGGTATCGGCTTGCCCGCTTTGAGGCTTTCATACATCGCCGCGCCACGTTCCATGGAAATGCCGACTACCTGCACCATTGGTTGCGTGGCCTTCAGCGCTGCGGCAACACCGGAAATCAGTCCGCCGCCAGATAATGGAATGAGGACGGTTGCAGCATCCGGAACCTGTTCAATCAATTCCAAGCCCAATGTGCCTTGCCCGGCAATGATCGCACGATGATCGAAAGGCGGTATCATTGTCATACGTTCGTCAATGACCAGGCGGTCAACCTCCTCCTGCGCCTCGTCCTGCGAATTGCCGATGATCTGCACCTCGGCACCTTGTGCTTTGATGCCGTCAATCTTGGCTTGAGGGACCAGCCTTGACATGCAGATGATGCATTTGACCCCGGCTACCTTTGCCGCATAGGCAAGTCCGCGCCCGTGATTGCCGGTCGACACACCAACGACTCCCCGGCTTCTTTGTTCGCGAGTCAGGCCAGCCAGGGCATTTGTTGCACCTCGAATTTTGAAACTTCCGGTGACCTGCGTGTGTTCCAACTTTAGGTGAACCGGAATCCCCAGGGAGTCCGAAAGGTATGTTGAAATATTGACCGGAGTCTCACGCACAGTTTTTGCAATCGCGATCCGCGCATCTTCAATTTCTTCCAGATCAACAAAGGGATTCTGCGCGCTCATGCAGCTTCACCAAAAGCATGATTGGGCAGCGCATGGGAAAACAATCGGCCATATCGTGTCGGGTTGTAATCGTGAAAACCACCAAGGCGGGCCATCGCCCAGGCGCTCGCCTGATTGGAGGTGACTACTGGTTTTCCGAGGCGTTTTTCAACCTCCTCAATTACACCAATTGCAGGCAGTCCGGTACAGGAAATGAACAGCGCATCGGCATCGGAGGTATTTACAGCGACCGCCGCATTTATGATCGTTTGGTCGCTGACGCGCGCCATGTCGCGATCATCCTCAAGGCCGAGGCATTCAAAGCGGGTGACGGTCAAGTCATGGCGGGCGAAATAAGCAGCCATCGGTTCGCTGGTCGGGATGGTGTAGGGTGTCAAG
>JAHEGF010000229.1:4898-5499 GCA_024645155.1 Phyllobacteriaceae bacterium
TGCAAATGCGCTGCAGGCCGCACCGGTCGGCGTGACGACCGGTACTTTGCCTGCTGCCTTTTGAATCGCTGCGCGGATGTCGGAATCGCCAATGATTACAGATGCCGCCGTGCAACTGTAACATATTGCGCGAAGCGGGCGCAGCGGCGCGAGCAGCTTGGCCGCGTCGGTAAGCCGTGGTGCCATCTTACGCAGATTGTCTGGGGTCGTCGGATTTTCAAATTCAACCCGGGTTACGTAGACTGACGCATTTTCTTTCGGCAACTGCCGGTCGAGGTCGCCTTCGCTTGTAAGATCCGTGGCAAGCGCGATCAGCCCAAACCGCGCCACACCGGCGGTTTCCCGATAGCGAACAGGTTCCGATGAAAGAGCGACCGAACTTGTCTTGATCATGTCATATCCCGCGTGTGCCGTGGAAAGCCATCGGCGTCCAATTCGACATTTTTCAGACGACCATTACCGGGCATTTCGCCAAGCTCGTTATCTTGTGCGAAACGCTGCCAAGCAGAAACCCTTCGACATCGCCGAGGCCACGGCTACCGACGATGACGAGGTCGGCCTCGTGTTCATTGGCGAAATTGACGATCGTCCTTGCCGGTTG
>JAHEGF010000230.1 GCA_024645155.1 Phyllobacteriaceae bacterium
ACATCCGGTCTGTCCCATACACTGATGGCTGCGGGTTTTCATCTCGGACGGTTGAAAACCGGAACGCCACCGCGGCTGGATGGGCGTACGATCGACTGGAAAGGTGTTTCACTACAAGAAGCCGATGACCGGTTGGTGCCGTTCTCGCTGATGACCGACCGGATTACCAATCGCCAGGTTTCCTGTGGGATTACGCGAACAACCAATGCGACGCATCGCGTCATTCGCGACAATATCAGGCGCTCGGCAATGTATTCGGGATCAATCAAGGGCGTCGGCCCGCGTTACTGCCCGTCCGTGGAGGACAAGATTGTCAAGTTCGGTGACCGGGACGGTCACCAGATCTTTCTCGAACCGGAAGGGCTGGACGACGATACCGTTTATCCCAATGGAATATCGACCTCGCTGCCGCAGGAAGTCCAGGAAGCGTTCCTGAAAACAATTCCGGGGTTGGAAACCGCTGTAATTCTGCAGCCCGGATATGCGGTTGAGTATGACCATGTCGATCCAAGGGAACTGGACAACACGCTGGAATCCAGGAGGATTGGCGGACTTTACCTGGCCGGCCAGATTAATGGCACAACTGGTTATGAGGAGGCGGGAGCCCAGGGACTGGTTGCCGGTCTCAATGCGGCAATCGGGGCTTCGGGCGGCAAAAAACAGACATTCGGTCGTGGTTCCTCCTATATCGGAGTGATGATCGACGACCTGACGACACGTGGTGTCAGTGAACCATACCGGATGTTTACATCGCGATCGGAATACCGGCTGTCCCTGCGCGCCGACAATGCGGATTTCCGGCTGACGCCGCTCGCCATGGAACTCGGCATTGTCGACAGCGAACGGATACAGCGGTTCGAGGATGTAAAAGGGCGGGTCGACAGGGGGCGGGCGCTGCTGAAATCGATTTCGATTACTCCGAACGAGGCGCGGCAGCGTGGGCTTGATGTCAACCAGGACGGGGTGCGGCGAACCGCCTATGAACTGCTGACATACAGGGATATCACCCTGGCGCGCCTGAGCGCGTTGTGGCCCGAACTGAACGCCCTGGACGAGGCGACTGCCGAAGCGCTGGATACCGAAGCGCGCTATGCCGTCTACCTGAAAAGGCAGGAAGCGGATATCGCTGTCCTGAAACGCGAGGAAGCCCTGATTGTCCCACAGGAATTGGATTTTTCCGGTCTTCCGGGCCTGTCGAAAGAACTGCAGCAGAAACTGGCGGATCGGCGGCCGCGCTCCATTGCCGAAGCGCAGCGGGTTGACGGCATGACTCCCTCGGCATTGGCAATCGTGATTTCGCGTATTCGCAGCCATGAGCGTGAAATCCAGACGGGCGCTGCATGAGCGAGGCGGATCTTGCCGCTCTTCGTGGCGTTGACGAAAGTGTTTCACGTGAAACTTTCGACTTGCTGAAATGCTATGAACAGGAGGTTTGCCGCTGGAATGCGCGCATAAACCTGGTTTCCGCATCAAGCCCACGCCATCTGTGGGTGCGCCATATTGTTGATTGCGCACAACTGGCCGCGTTAAAACCGAAGACCGCACGATGGCTGGATCTCGGTTCGGGCGGTGGTTTGCCCGGTATCGTTGTAGCCATCATGATTCGCGGGCGGCCGGGCGCTGCGGTGCAGATGGTGGAATCCAACCGGAAGAAGAGCACGTTCCTGGCCAGTTTTGCCAGCCGGATGCGGTTGCCGGTTACCGTTCATGCCTGCCGGATCGAGGATGCGGTTTCACATCCCTTCAAGCCGCAAATCGTTACGGCACGGGCGCTTGCCCCCTTGCCGAAACTGTTGAATCTCGCGTCACCATGGCTTAGCAGCGGTTCTATCGGGCTGTTTCAAAAAGGCAGGGATTATACTGCAGAAATTGCACAAAACGCTGACGCATGGCGGTTTGATCTGATAAAACATGCAAGCCGGACCGATGCCAGCGGCGTCATTCTTGAAATTTCCAATCTGGCAGCGGTGAAATAGAACTCCGCCGTCAAGGGACGGTGTAAAGTCGGGGAAATCATGGTCGGGCCACGTATCATCACGATCGCAAACCAGAAGGGTGGAGTGGGCAAAACCACGACGGCCATAAACCTGGCAACGGCGCTCGCTGCGATCGGCGAGAAAGTCCTCGTCATGGACATTGATCCGCAAGGCAATGCCAGTACCGGACTGGGGATCGGCCGGGAAGAGCGGGAATCATCGTCCTATGACGTACTGGCCGGCAGCAGCACGGTAACCGGGGCTGCGGTGGCGACAGCGGTGCCCAACCTGTCCGTGGTACCCTCGACAATGGACCTGCTTGGTATCGAAATGGAGATTTCCGGTTCGTCGGACCGGGTCCTGCGCCTGAAAAACGCGCTGGCGGCGGAGGCGGTCGGACGGGCATTTGACTATGTCCTGATCGATTGCCCACCATCGCTCAATTTGCTGACGTTGAATGCCATGGCAGCAGCAGAATCGGTGCTGGTACCGCTGCAGTGCGAATTTTTCGCCCTGGAAGGGCTCAGCCAGTTGCTGGAGACCATCAACCAGGTTCGCGACAGCATCAATCCGGGCCTCAAGATACAGGGTATCGTGTTGACGATGTTTGATGGCCGCAACAACCTTGCACGCCAGGTTGTTGATGATGTCCGGTCTTTCATGGGCGCGGCCGTTTACCAGACCGTCATTCCGCGCAATGTCCGGATATCGGAGGCGCCATCGCACGGAAAACCTGCCATTCTCTACGATCTGAAATGTGCCGGAAGCCAGGCCTATCTGCAGCTGGCCTCCGAGGTGATCCGGCGCGAAAGAACCTCCAAGGCGGCATGAGGAACGATGAACCATGACTGACAACACCTCGCGAAAACGGCTTGGCCGTGGTCTTGCCGCCCTGATCGGCGACATGGATGCATCGGTTGCTACCGGACAGGCCGATGCAGCACCCAATGACGGGCACGTTCCGATTGAGCTTGTTGGCGCCAACCCGAATAATCCGCGCCGCAATTTCGATACGGCGGAACTTGACGAGCTTGCCCAGTCGATTCGCGAACACGGAGTAGTGCAACCGGTGATTGTAAGACCTTCCGCACGCATTGAAGGTCATTACGAGATCATAGCCGGGGAGCGGCGCTGGCGCGCGGCCCAGCGTGCCGGGCTGACACAAATCCCGGTGATCGTGCGCAGCGTTGATGACAAGGCAGCGCTTGAGCTTGCGATCATTGAAAATGTTCAGCGATCGGACCTCAACGCAGTCGAAGAGGCACTCGGATACCAGCAACTGATGAACGAACATGACTACACGCAAAACGACCTTGCACAGGTAATCGCCAAGAGCCGGAGCCATGTGGCGAACACACTGAGACTGCTGAAGCTGCCACCCGATGTCTGCGCGCTTGTCGTCGACGGGTCACTGTCGGCCGGTCATGCACGAACATTGGTAAATGCTGCCAATCCGATGGAGGTTGCACACCGGATCATCAGCGGTAACCTGTCGGTCCGCCAGGCGGAACAACTTGTGCAAAAGGTGGGCGAAGAGGGCAAGGAACAGCGCAAATTACCAGAAAAGAGGGAGAAAGACGCCGATACCCGTGCTCTTGAGAAAGCGCTCAGTGACACCACCGGACTTGCGGTCACGATCAACCATCGTGGAAATGGCGGGGAAATGAAAATCGCCTATCGTGACCTCGACCAGCTTGATGACCTGTGCCGAAAATTGAACATCTGAGCCGGCTTTCCAGATGCCGAGATTATCGTTTTCTCAGCGATGCCTCGATTTCCAGGGTTAGCGCCAGCAATGCCTGGCGGACGAGGTCGGTTGCGAGGTCCGGATACTGGCGGGAATGCAAAACGGTTTGCTGCAGCCGCTCGAGTGCACGGCAGATGAAGGCCTGATTGAGTGCGCCCAGGGATTTCTCGATCAGTGCGCGTCGGGAAAAAAAGACTGGTGGGCGGGCAGAGGCGACAGTTGCGGCGGCATTCTTGTTTTCCCGGTCCATCACTGCGCGCATCAGTTGCAGCGACTGAAACTGGCGCATCGTGAACACGGCAGACAAAAATGCCGGAGCACCCGAACGGACCATGCGCGAATAGGCGGTGTCCATTCTAGCCCTGTTGCCACCAAGAACGGCATCGACGACTTCCTCCTGCGACAGGGCAGACGCATCTCCAACGGACTCGATGACATCCGGCAATTCTATGCGCGCTTGTCCATCCGTATACAAAAGCAGCTTGTCGATTTCGTTTCGTGAAGCCAGGCGATCGCCGCCGAGGAACTTCTTAAGCATCTCGCGCGCTTCCAGTGTGATCGAAGTGTCGGCTGAGGCGATCTGGGTATCAATCAGCCGATCAATCGCCCGGGCATCGTCGGCGTAGCAAGGCAACGTGATGCCACTTGAAGACTTCTCCACGACTGTACGCAACTTGGCCGACTTTTTCAGATCTCCGGCTTCTATGAGAACTAAGGTGTTTTCCGGTGGCGCATCAAGAAGATCGGAGACGGCGCCAACCAGTGCAGATTGGCTTGCGGAACCACGCAACCAGATCAGCCGCTCACCGCCGAACATTGAAACGGTGCGTGCTTCATCGATCAACCGGCCGGGATCGTCATCAATTGCCGAGGCATCGAGCTTGATGACGGTAAAGGCATCGTCGAGCGGCAGTCTTGTCGATCTGGCAAACCGGATCGCGCGTTCCGAAACCAATCCGCGATCCGGTCCGTAAATCAGCACGAGCCTGATACCGCCATCGGGATTGTCGAGCCAGCTATCGACCTGATGGGCTTTTCTTTCGGTCATGGCTGCTGTTACCACACGGCCAATGTGCTGACGACGCAAATTTCAGGACGTTTCACGCTGATATTGCAGTTGTGCGGCATTTCGCGGCATCCGTCTCCGCATATCCGGCTCATAAAAATTTACCCGATATCCGGGCGTTCGAAATCACCGGTCTTGGGGTCCATGATCCATAATTCCCCGGATGATATGTCGAACCAGACTCCGTGAAGGAACAGGCGGCCCTTGCCATGCAATATCGAGATGCATGGAAAAGTCATGAGGTTGGCAATCGAATACCGAATCGAAATGCGCTCCAATGCTGTTTGCCGCTCACCGCTGGTCATCAGCTCGTTGGCGCTGACGACATCGGCAGCAGGTGCAACCAAACTCATCCACTTGCCGATAAAATCACCGGGCGAAAGCGGTTCGCTTGCCGGGTCCAGTGCCGCCTTGATGCCACCGCAGCGCCCATGGCCGAGAATGACGATGTGCCGCACCTTCAGGCTCTGGACGGCAAACTCAAGTGCTGCAGATGTGGAGTGGTAGGAATCATCGGGAGAATAGGGCGGAACCAGGTTGGCGACATTACGCACGACAAACAGTTCGCCAGGCAGCGAGCTGAATATCACTTCCGGCGCAGCACGCGAATCGCAGCAGGCAATGACCATCGTTTCGGGGCTTTGACCGCGCTGCGCCAAGGTCCGGTACTGCTCCCTTTCGGAACTGTACCGGCCTTTCATGAA
>JAHEGF010000231.1 GCA_024645155.1 Phyllobacteriaceae bacterium
AACCCGCCCGCAAGCCAGTCCGCACCTCGTTCATAGACCCGACGCCGGAGGAAAAATAGTTCTCCGTCACTTGTCTAGACGGCTGCATGGTGCAATATCATTCCAGATTATGTGTCGTTTCGGGAAATTATTGCTGAATGGCCAATATCCATCGTATCTGCCAGTCTGTCGGTATCCGGCTTATGACGCGGCGCAAGATGCACCCGCGGCAATTACCCCCGCGGCATACCTGGGCTTGCCGAACAATCAAGCTACTGGCGATACAGGGTGAGAAGGCGAATTACCCGACGATGGCGCATGACGTGCTGAGCCTGTTTCTGGCCTCGGAAGCGAATTCCTGCCAGCTATACGGTGATACGATTTCAGGCGTGGGGATTTGGTATCAAGCAAACAAATATGAGCCTGCAGACACCGGGTTTCTCATTCCCGCGTTTCGGGCGCTCGATCTAGGATTGATCCGCCATGAGGTTGTGCGTTTCGGGCTTCCCGGCAAGGCGCACCAGATAGCGTTACTGGTGGCCAGCGAAAGCGACGAAGACAGTGAGGCACTTCGGGTTTATCGATGATGGCGAGATGATATCCTCGACGAGCCGTATGATCAAAACGAGTTTGACGACGACCGGGACGCGTTAGGCGACTTCAGGCTTCCTATCCCCGGCGGACAAGGCCTCTAAAACCGCCAAATGGCGGAATTTACCCGGCTGCCACGGTGGCCGGGTTTTTACTTGTAGGGCTAAGGGCGAACGTAAAAAGAACGGTTTGCTACCATTTTGCTACCCAATTCGGTAGCACAGGGCGGTACGAAGCGGTACAGGCCAGTACCGTAGTTTGAGAAAACCCCAGAAAACCGGTGCAGAAGAGTACTGTACGAAACACAAGAAAACGGGGATAACCGAATTTCAAGACCGGTGCCTTCAACCGCTCGGCCATCCCTCCGGACGCCGCTGTATGCGCGAAGCCTCCGGACATTTCAAGATCAAGAACCCAATAAAGACACTGCCGTCAATACGCTGCGATAATCCTTGATTGTGTGAGCTGCGCGTCACAAATTCGCCCTGTTCCGGTCACATTGTCTTAATCGCACGCTAAACTTTTGCTGGCACATTGTCGTCAACGCCGGTATGAGGGCTGCGCTGGGGCTTGCGGCTTGAGGGTCTGTTTTCCGGTAGAGGGACGGGAATTTGTCTGTGACTATATCTTTCAGCCGGCTTGCAAAGCCTGTTTACGCGCTACGCGCGATTGCGATCCTGTCTCTGGCCGCGCTGGTTTCCTCATGCGCCAGCCCAACACCAAAAGCCTCTCTCGGATACAATAAAAACGGCGCCAGCCTGTCTTCTGGCGAAACCAGCGAGTATTTCTCCGAGGCTGCCTACGGTGTGAAGGCCAGCCCGCGGGTCGCCACCAATCGCTCGCGAATGAGACGCGGCGGAGGCCGGTACCAGGTCGGCAAGCCGTACAAGGTAAAAGGCCAGTGGTATCATCCCAAGGAAAACGAGAACTACGACAAAAAGGGCAGGGCTTCCTGGTATGGCGCGGCGTTTCATGGCCGCCTTACCGCGAACGGCGAAATCTACGACATGGCACAGTTGACTGCCGCCCACCCGACTATGCCCCTTCCCAGTTATGCGCGGGTCACAAATCTGAAAAACGGCCATTCGTTGATCGTGCGGGTCAATGATCGTGGACCCTTTGCCCGCGATCGTGTAATCGACCTGTCAAAACGGGCAGCCGAATTGCTGGACTACACCAATGACGGCGTGGCGAATGTACGCGTGCAATATGTCGGGCGTGCACCGCTTCACGGCCATGATGATCAGTTCCTGCTTGCGTCCTACCAGCGTGGTGACAACCTGCCGGCCGGACCATCAGGACTGCCCGGAACCATGGTTGCCATGGCTGATCCCTCACTACGGGTTCGCGATCTGCCGGGTGTCGGAAGCAAATCTCCGGCTTACGCTGCCCTTGCCGCCACCGCTTTGGCGCGTCCGGCGCTGTCGGTTTCCCGGCAATCTTCATCGGGCATTGACCCGGTATTGCCTGCATTCGGTCCGGTTCCTCCGGAACGTCCGGTCACCGGACTGGTCTATGCCAAACCGAAGGAACTGCGTCTGCTCGGTTATGCTGACAGCCGGATAATAGCCAATTCCGCCTTCGATCATCTCATCCGTGACGAAAAGACCGGAGTCCCGGGTAAGCTGTCGGAAAGTGCTATTGTGGAATCCTGGAAACGGACCAGGGTCAATCGAGACGAATTAGACTCAAGCTCCATTTACGCCGGCGCATATCAGGATGTTGAGAAAGCAAGTGCAATCGCCTCATCTTTGTCGGGGGCCGGTTCCGTGGTGGTCTCGAAGGAATACCAGAATGATACCGCGGTTTATGTCGTGACCTTGCGTATAGGCCGGGGACAGGATGGAAATGCGACACTGCGTCAAGTTTGGTCGCTCGGCGTCGAAGACGCGTTTTTCATTCGAAATCAATAAATTTACCACTTCTGGCAAATCACCGGAATCAATGGACTTTGACGTCCGTTGCGCTTGATTGCGCAGTCCGGATTTTGCTACGCTTCCACTATGTCCCCGAATTTCAATTTAGCGCCCGGCGTGATTCTCAGGATACTCAACAGCGTGACCATTTGCATGGTATCGCTGCTGATAGTTGTGTCATCCGCCCAGGCACAATTGTTTGAAACCAGGGCGAAGCAAGCCTATCTGATCGACGCCGATACGCAGACGGTGTTGTTTTCCAAGGACCCGGACACTCCGATTCCGCCGGCATCACTTGCCAAGCTGATGACGATGGAGGTTGTGTTCAACGCCATCAAGGCCGGCCGGCTGACACTTGATAGCGAGTTTTACGTCAGCGAAAACGCCTGGCGGACCGGCGGAGCTGTCTCCGGTACTTCAACGATGTTTGCCGAGTTGAAATCTTCGATACGGCTCGAGGACCTTATCAAGGGCGTGGTCGTTCAATCGGCCAATGACGGTTGCATCATCATCGCCGAGGGCATGGCCGGTTCCGAGGAAAATTTCGCCAGGTTGATGACGGAGCGCGCTCGCGAAATCGGATTGCCGAATTCGGTTTTCATCAACTCGACGGGACTGCCTGCCGAAGGGCAGCAAGTCACTGTCCGTGAACTGGCGCTTTTGGGGCTCCATCTGTGGCGCGAGTATCCCGAACTCTATAAATATTATGCGTTGCGGGAGTTTTCGTGGAACAACATCAACCAGCGGAACCGCAATCCGCTGTTGCCGATGGATATTGGTGCTGACGGCTTGAAAACCGGGTTCACCGAGGAGTCGGGATACGGCATAGTGGGATCGATCACGCGCGGCGATCGCCGTTTGTTTGTCGCCATGAGCGGCATGTCCAGCCAACGCGAAAGAGCGGAAGAAGCGCGAAAGATCCTCGATTGGGGGATGCGCGCCTTTGAACGCCTTGATCTGTACTCCGCCGGCGAAATCATCGGGGAAGCGAAGACCTACGGCGGCGCCAAACGCGAAGTCGCGCTGAAGGCAAAGGGACCGATTTCAATCTTTGTGCCCATTACGAACCGCGATCAGCTCAAGGCGCGGATCGTTTATCAGGGACCGGTCAAGGCCCCAGTTGAAGAAGGTGCCGAAATTGGAGTTCTGCGTGTGTGGATAGGCGACACCCGCAGCCAGGAAACGCCACTTTATGCAGCCGAATCGGTCGAGACCGGGGCGCTGCATTTGCGCGCCGTCGATGCCATCGAAGAACTGATGATCGGCTGGCTGCGGTAGCAAGCAGCACCCGCAACAACGCCTGATAATCCGGCGGCCGTCTTGCAACGGCTGTGCATTTATGCTCGGTGCGTTCGTGGTTGGGAATTCCGGAGTTGCCGGTATATGCGTGGTTTGTTTATCACATTTGAAGGTGGCGAAGGGGCTGGCAAGTCAACGCAGATTGATGGGCTTGCCGAACATCTTCGCAGCGCCGGTTATAACGTTGTCGTGACGCGCGAACCGGGGGGTTCTCCCGGTGCCGAAGCCGTTCGCCACGTATTGCTTTCCGGTGCAGCCGAACCGCTTGGACAGGATATCGAGGCCGTGTTGTTTTCCGCGGCCAGGTCCGACCATGTCGACCAGGTTATCCGGCCGGCACTATTGCGCGGATCGATCGTGTTGTGCGACCGTTTCATGGATTCCTCGCGCGTCTACCAGGGCGTTACCGGAAATCTCGATCCGGATTTCATGCGTCAACTCGAAAAGGTAGCCGTCGATGGCGTGGTGCCGGATCGCACTTTCATTTTGGATATCGATGTCGAAGAGGGCCTGCACAGGGCAGACAAACGGCGTGGTTCCGGAACCGCAGACAGGTTTGAAAAAGAGGGCATGGCCGTCCAGCAGGCGCGCCGTGAAGCATTTCTTGCGTTAGCCAAAGCCGAGCCCGAGCGTTGTGTGGTGATAGACGCGGCAGAAGATGCGGAATCTGTTGCAAACGAAATCGCGTTTCATGTTACCGAATTGATCGAGGCGAAGAAAATGGCCAATCCGGAGAAAGCGTGATGGAAGAACGCCTGGCCCGAGAAAATCATGACAGCCTGCCGGGGATACCGGAGCCGGCAGAGCAAGCTGCGCCGGTTTGCGGTCACGCTGGAACCATTTCGTTTCTTGCCAACGCCTACCGGAGCAATGAATTGCCGCATGCGATCTTGCTCGCTGGTCCAAAAGGCATTGGCAAGGCGACCCTGGCATTCCAATTCGTGCGCCATCTCTTCCTCAATCCGGATCCCGCCAGTGCGCCAGACCGGTTTTCAGCTGCAGAAGTGTCATCAGCGGTTTTCCGTCAGGTCGCGACCGGCGCGCATCCGGGCTTGCTACACCTGACACGGCCGTTCGACGACAAGACCAAGAAGTTCAAGACAGCAATCACCGTCGACGAGATACGCTCGATCGGCCAGTTCGTCGGCTTGACGGCCCATGACGGCGGCTATCGTGCCGTCATTGTCGACAGCGCCGATGACATGAATCGCAATGCTGCCAATGCACTTTTGAAAAACCTCGAGGAACCGCCGGCAAGAACCGTCTTCATATTGGTTTCCCATGTGCCCGGACGATTGCTGCCGACAATACGTTCGCGCTGCCAGACTGTTCGCCTCCAGCCTTTGAGCCAAGCCGATATCGCGTCGGTCCTTGAGAAAATGCCTGACGGCGGAATTTCCGAGGAAACGCGCCATTCCGCGATTTCGTCCAGTGAGGGAAGTGTTCGCGACGCAATCATCTTGTCTCAATTTGGCGGTCTGGAAATCAAGCAGGCGGTCTCCGGGGTGATTTGCGCTCCATCCTTTGATGCGGGTGAGGCCCACAAGATTGCCGGGGCTGTTGGCGCTCGCGGACAGGACCTGCAGTTTGATCTTTTCAATTCGGCGGTCATGTCGCTCCTTGCGGAACGTGCGCGCAACGATGCTGCAGCGGGCAAATCACGAAC
>JAHEGF010000232.1 GCA_024645155.1 Phyllobacteriaceae bacterium
GCGAAAGCGATTTGATGTTCATGTCGTTGTCTCCTAAGTCCCGCCAGGGAAGTTGCAGCAACTCGGGCAGATCATCTTGGGTTTGATTCCGGCCCGTTGACTGAGTGCAGGATACGAAACACGCGCCTGAACAAGGCTATCCGCAGCCGCCAAAGCCTGGTCCCGTCCAAGTTGCCAGTGACCTGCTATTTGGGGCCGCAACGGGATGAATCGACTCGATGGATCGCCAAACGCCCGGGGGCAAAGCTAAGCTGATTGGAGCGGTCGCAATCGTTTTCGATGTCGAAACTGGTGGGCGTCCGGTTGAGAAACCGGCGCAGCTCCGGATCCTGGATATCCGCGAAGTTAAACCCGATCAAATAGGGCGTCACGGGCCTTCCCGGGGTCGGAAGCGCTTGCGCCCAGCGGTTCACGCTGTACTGCATCAGCTTGATGGTCGCGATGTTGTATCGATGGAGCTGGACATCGCTCATAGCGCCTATGGTGTCCTTCAACGACGGCTGCTTGCGGGTCCGGTCCATCTCCGGCTCGGGGTCGGTAGAGGCATTGACCGCGATCAGCACCAAGCGGCGTGGTGGCTGGGGTTTCTGTTTTTGAACAAACTGCGTCGCGCCTTGAGCGCCTGCTCACCGCCATAGCGGTACGCAGCGAGCCAACGGTAGATCGTGCGGCGGTTGATACCCAACCCTTGGGCGACAAACTCCGGGCTTTCACCGGCTTCCACCCGCTTCACCGCCGCTTGGCGCAGCTGTTCTTTCGCCGATCGGCAGAGCGTGCGAGCATCGAAAGTCTTTTTGCATTCCATGCCGCATGGTTATACAGAATGTGGCTTAGTTGATGAAGGGTTTAGTAACTGGCATGCGCTGCTCGGTGAACACCACGCCCTTCCATCCGGCGTCGCTGCCATCCTTGTCGCGGCGGGTCAGCACCTTGCCGTTGCAATACAGGGACGGCTCCACCAAAGTAGCCATGTACTTGAAAATCCCGGTGGTGTGGTGCGCGGCCTTCAGCTGTGACGACTCGTCCTGCATTTCAAAATACCCTCTCGATTCGAATCCGGTAATTACAATGCGGATCATACTCCTCTCTGCGTGCCCGGACAGCGCGTGTTCTCTGGCTCTGGCAAGTGAACCGCTCAGGCCGTCTTCTTGAGTTTCTCCTCCGTCATCTCGCTCATCCTGAATTTCTGCAGCTTGCCGGTCACCGTCATAGGAAACTCGTCGACAAACCAGATGTATTTCGGGATCTTGAAGTGGGCGATCTTGTCCTTGCAGTAGTCGCGCAGTTCTTCCTCAGTCGCGGTTTCGCCCTGGTGAAGCTGGATCCACGCCATCACCACTTCGCCGTAGAACTCGTCCGGCACGCCGAACACCGCCACCTGCGCGACCTTGGGATGGGTGAACAAGAACTCCTCGATTTCGGCGGGATAGATGTTCTCGCCGCCGCGGATGATCATGTCTTTGCGTCGCCCGGTGATGCGCACATAGCCGTCGCCATCCATGGTGCCGAGGTCACCGGAAAACAGCCAGCCATGATTGTCGATGGTCTCCGCGGTCTTGTCCGGCTGGCCGTAATACTCGCTCATGATGTGGTAGCCACGGAAACAGATCTCGCCAATCTCGCCCAATGGCACTGTCGCGCCGGATTCGGTATCGACCACCTTCACTTCCTGATGCGGCAGGTTGCGGCCAACTGTCTCGGCGCGCCGCTCCATGCTGTCGTCGCGGGAGGTCAGGTGCGTCAGCGGCGAGGCCTCGGTCTCGCCATAGCCGATCAGGATTTCCCGGCAGTTCATGTCCTCCATCACCCGTTTCATCAACGGCGGCGGACAAGGCGCGCCTGCCATGATGCCGGTACGCAGGCTCGACAGATCAAATTTTCTGAAATCGGAGTGTTCCAACTCGGCGACGAACATAGTCGGCACACCATGAACGGCCGTGCACCGTTCGGCATCGATTGCGTGCAGCACCGCCGGTGCATCGAAATGCTCCGACGGAATGACGATGCAGGCACCGACCGACAGGCAAAGCAGGTTGGCCAGCACCATGCCAAAGCAGTGATAGAACGGCACCGGCACGCACAACCGGTCGTTTTCGCCGAAGCGCATCGCCAGCGCCGTAAAGTAGGCGTTGTTGAGAATGTTGTGATGCGACAGCACTACCGCCTTCGGGAAGCCGGTGGTACCGGAGGTGTACTGGATGTTGATCGGATCGTCCCGGTCCAGCGAGGCGGTGATCTCGTCGAGTTGTTCAGTAGTTACTTGATTTCCTGAAGCCAACACCTCAGACCACACGCCAAAGCCCGGCTGCGGCCGCGTTGTGTTCATCGGGTCGGCAGCATCGTAGAGCACTACCTTGCGCAGATGCGGCAGCGCGTTGCTGTTGAGTTCGCCGCCATTGGTTTTCTTCAGTTCCGGCAGCAACTCCACCAGCATGGCGAGGTAATCGCTGCTGCGAAACGCCGGAATGGTGAACAAACCGTGCACCTCAGAGCGCTCCAGCGAGTACGCCAGTTCGCGAAGCCGGTTGGCCGGGTTGATGTTGACCAATACCACGCCGATACGCGCAGTGGCCATTTGCAGCAACAGCCACTCGAGATTGTCGGTTGACCAAACACCGATGCGCTCGCCTTTGCTGAATCCAGAGCCAAGCAAACCGCGCGCGAGTTCGTCAATCGCTGCTGACAACTGTTTGTAGGTGAGCCGTTTGTTCTGCGGCAGCGAGACCACCGCTTCATGATCGGGGAAGCGGCTGACAATGTCGGCGAAATGGTCGGGAATCGTCGCACCCAAAAGAGGAACGTCGCCGCCGCGATGGAAATAGCTTTTAGCGGTGCTCACGTGCGCGCCCTCCTCCGCATATCACTCGCTAACGCCGGCCCAGTAAGCGTCAACCCGCGCCTGAATTTCGGCTAGCAGCGCCTCGTCGCGCTGCGGATCGAACAGATGCCGGAACCGCCCCTGCAGTTTCAGGTAATCCTCTACCGGTGCGCGTTCGTGCGGCACTTTGGTATGCACGATCCGGCCATCTGCGTATTCCTTTAGCGGCCAGACGCCAGTCTTGACCGCAAGCTTGCCGACTTCGACGGTGTGAATCGGATCGTAGTCCCATCCGGTTGGACACGGCGCCAGCGCGATTATCAGTCGCGGCCCTTTGAGTGCTTTCGCTTTCTCGATCTTGCGTGCCAGGTCCAGCGGCTCGGCACCAATCACCGTCGCCACGTAGACCGGCTTGTGCGCGGCCCAGATCGAGAACAGGTCTTTCTTGTATCCGGTAAAACCGTGCGCACCTTTGCTGGTGGCAGTGCGCGCGCCGTGCGGCGTCGCCCCCGAATATTGCTGCCCGGTATTGCCATAGCCCTCGTTGTCGTAACACAGATACAGAAAATCGAGGCCGCGCTCGATTGCTCCCGAGGTCGACGACAAGCCCATGCCGTAGGCGGAACCGTCACCGGTGAGCACGACGACATCCATGTCCTCCTGCGCCGTCATGCGCTTTTTCTCGAGCAGGATATCCAGTGCGTCGCGCACGCCCTGCGCGCCCGCCGGCGCCGACGCCATCGCCGTGTAGAGCCATGAGCCACGAAACGGCGTGAACGGATAAACTGACAACAGCGTCATGCAACCAGCGGCATTGACGAAAATGGAATTCGCGCCGATCACGTCATAGACCTCATGCAATGCCTCGAGGCCGCCGCAACCGGCGCACATGGCGGTGCCGCCGCCGAGCAGATGGGTCGACGGCAGGTCTTTCATGCGCCGGTAGACGGTCACCTTGGCTTCACTCAACGGCTTTTGCGCTGTAGATGCTCCACTCATTGGCTGCCTCTTGCGTTTTCGTCACGTGTCTTATCAATTTCCTCGCGCTCGACATGGGCCACCGCCTGCAGCTTGCGCACTTCGCGTAACTCGGACTCGGTATAGAGCAGGCGCGGCGGCGGTATTTCGTTCTTTTGAACTGCCTGCTTCGTCACTGCCGCCATTTCGAAGAACTCTTCATCGGCGATGTCCCGCCCGCCGAGGCCAGCGACAAAACTGACCAGAATCTTGGGCGCGCCTGTCTGGCCATACAGGGCCGACGCCAGCTCGGAATGCAGCACGCCGCCAAAGCCCATTGACAAGTTTTGGTCGATCACCGCGACGCCCTGTTTGCCGTCAAGGATTCGCCGCAACTGGCCATGCGGGAAAGGCCGCAACAGGCGCGGACGCACCAAGCCGACTCTCCAGCCGGCATCGCGCAAGCGGTCCACCGCCGCGCGCGCCTTGGTGGCAAACGAGCCCATCATCACAAACACAATCTCGGCGTCGGCGGTCTGATAGGTGTCGATCGCCGGGTGTTCACGCCCGAACCGTTCGGCAAACAGGCTGGCGAGCTCATCGTATACCGTCAGTGCATTGCGCGCCGCCAGGTGCAGTTCGTAGCGAAAATACGAATACGGACCGCCACCAAGCACAGCCACGCCCTGGCTTGCCGGCGAAGTGGCGCGAAACAACGTAGTGTCGGTATGGTAGCCGCCGACATAGTCGCGAACCGAATCTGCTTCCGGCAACTCGACTGGTTCGCGAGTGAATGACAGATAGAAACCGTCCAGGTTGACGATCACCGGCAGTCGCACGCGTTCATCCTCGGCAAGCCGATAGGCTATCAGCATGCTGTCCAGCACTTCCTGGCAGGTTGAACAATGAATCTGCAGGAAGCCACTGTCGCGCGCAGCGAGAATGTCGTTGTGATCCGGCTCCAGCGTAATGGGCGCCGACAGGCCGCGCGACACGTTGACCAGCACGAACGGCGCCCGCCAACCGGCAACCGTGTAAAGCATCTCCATTGCGTACAACAGTCCTTGGCTGGAAGTCGCGCTGAATACCCGCACCCCGGTTGCCGCCGCCGAACCGGCCGCCGTGATCATCGAATGCTCCGATTCGAGGGTGACCAAGCGCGCGTCCATTTCATTGTCGCCGATCCACCTGGCGATAGTCTCGATGATTTCGGTTTGCGGCGTAATCGGAAATACCGGTACGTAATCCACGTTGGCCAGGCGAGCACCCCAGGCCGCCGCGCCATTGCCTGTCAACAGCACCCGTGTCATTTTACCGCCTCCGCCTTTTCCGCTTCCTGCGCCGTCTGCTCCGATACTGCGCTGATAGCATGCGGCGGACATTGCGCCACGCAGATCATGCAGCCTTTGCAATGGTCGTAATCGATCTGCGGCCGGCCTTCCGAATCCACCAGGATCGCTCCGTCGGGACAGAAGGTGCTGCAGACCCACCAGCAGCGATTGCAGCGATCATGATCAATCACCGGCCGCAGCGTGCGCCACAGTCCGGTTCTCACTTCGACGCTGGTGGCGCCAGCATGAATCGCCGGCGCAGAGGCGCGTGCGTCCTCGAACGGCAGATCGATCCAGTCCGGAGATTGATAGTGCGCAGCGGAGGCAGTTT
>JAHEGF010000031.1:0-15677 GCA_024645155.1 Phyllobacteriaceae bacterium
TGAGAACTCGGTGATTGCATCAGCATCGAGAACCACCCCCTTAGGCCTGCTTTGGTCAGTTGCGCCGGATCCATCCATAAGCAACTCGCAAAAATCGCGAAGGCGTTCACCGGTGCCAAAACCGGGGCCGATCAGGACCGCAGAGATTTGCCTGCGAGCCAGGAACCCCGCAACATCTTCAACGTCGGCAACCGGTGCCAGCATAATCGACGTCAGATGGCTGGCATTCACCAGCACCGCCGACGGCGGAGACAGGACGGTCACGGCCCCCGCGCCTGCCCTTGCAGCAGCCTCCGCGGCTAGACGTGCCGCGCCTGTCGACGATGGCCCACCCGAAAAGACCGCGACACCACCGCGGCTGTATTTATGCATTTCGTAGCTGTGAACCGGCAGTGCATGGTGCCATAGATCTCGAACATTTTCGAAACACGAGGGCCTTATCTCCGCCAGCACATCTGCGTTGATACCGATATCGGAGACGACGAGTTCCCCGCATAGCTTCCGTCCCGGGAATAGCAGGTGGCCCGGCTTCTTGCGAAAGAATGTGACTGTCAG
This sequence comes from Phyllobacteriaceae bacterium, assembly GCA_024645155.1. Classification (GTDB taxonomy): domain Bacteria; phylum Pseudomonadota; class Alphaproteobacteria; order Rhizobiales; family Rhizobiaceae; genus JAHEGF01. The sequence goes on from JAHEGF010000031.1 coordinate 556, forward strand.
GTCGGCCTGCAACGCCTCGCCCAGCACTTTGCCGCTCGCACCTGATACACCCGACGGCAGATCGACAGCCACGACCGGCAAACCTGCCTTTCGAACACTCTGCAAACAGCTTGTGACCGGTTCTCGCAGGATACGGTCGAGCCCAGCGCCGAACAGCGCATCGATGACCAGATCGCCGACTTCCGGCTTGAAAGCGTCAAGTGGTCCAGCGTGGAGCGGACATGCCAATGCTGCCAGCGATGCGTCGGTGTTGCCTGCGGGAGGCGCCAGCGCAAAGACCGCGGCATTTGCACCTGCCTCCGTCAAAAGGCGCGCGATGACATAGCCGTCGCCGCCATTGTTGCCGGGTCCGCAAAGAATGACGTAGCGGGCAGCGTTGCCGAAACGCGAGAGGATCTCCGCGACAACCGATGCACCGGCGCGGTTCATCAGGTCCATTCCGCTGAACGGACCGTGATCGATCGACAGGCGATCGGCGATTGCCATTTCCTGCGGCGTTAACAGTTCAAACATCGACGTATTCATCCGGCAATCAACCTGCTTCCGCCATCGGGCGCATCCGAAATTCGTTTATGCACAAAAAACAGGCACATTGCATACAAATCGCGCAATAGCCGGCCAATGGTAGGTTGCTCGAACTGCGATGCGCCTGGCACAGGATCGCGGGCATCCATTTTCGTGGCAAATTCAATGGCTTTTCCTGATTCCGCATTTGGCAACAGACGCATCACCCAGTTGGCACGGTTCGTGCTTTTCTGACAGCGACTATAAAACCACAACTATCGCCGTCCAACGGAGACCATTCTCGGATGAAAAAAATCGAAGCCATCATCAAGCCGTTTAAGCTTGATGAAGTCAAGGAAGCCCTTCAGGAAGCTGGCTTGCAGGGGATTACCGTAATCGAGGCAAAGGGGTTCGGCCGGCAGAAGGGCCATACCGAGTTGTATCGCGGTGCCGAGTATGTTGTGGATTTTTTACCGAAGGTGAAAATCGAAATCATTCTTGCCGACGACGGTGTTGAACAGGCAATCGAGGCGATCCGAAAAGCTGCCCAGACAGGCCGCATTGGCGACGGAAAAATATTTGTTTCGCCTATAGAAGAGGTTATTCGTATCCGCACCGGGGAAACCGGTGCTGATGCTGTATAATCTTCCGCGCTAGACCATCCACCCGATAACCAGGACCAAACAGGAAATATTATCATGACCACAGCTGCCGATATCCTCAAGAGGATTACCGACGAGGAAATCAAATTTGTCGATCTGCGTTTCTCCGATCCCCGGGGAAAAATGCAGCATCTGACCATGGACGTTACAATTGTCGACGAAGACATGTTCGCAGATGGCGTCATGTTTGACGGTTCATCAATTGCCGGCTGGAAAGCCATCAACGAATCCGACATGGTTTTGATGCCGGATACCGAGACTGCGCATGTCGATCCGTTTTTCGCCCAGTCCACGATGGTAATTTTCTGCGATATCCTTGATCCGGTATCGGGTGAATCCTACAACCGCGATCCACGCGGCACTTCGAAAAAGGCGGAAGCCTACATGCGCGCCGAAGGTGTCGGTGACGACGTCTTCTTCGGTCCGGAAGCCGAATTTTTCGTATTTGACGACGTGCGCTTTTCCTCCGACCCCTACAATACCGGGTTCAAACTGGACTCCATCGAATTGCCAACCAATACCGATGCCGAATACGAGACCGGAAACCTCGGCCATCGCACACGGACAAAAGGTGGCTACTTCCCTGTACCGCCGGTCGATTCAGCGCAGGACATGCGTTCCGAGATGCTGTCGGTACTGACGGAAATGGGCGTCACCGTCGAAAAACACCACCACGAAGTCGCATCCGCCCAGCATGAGCTTGGCATCATGTTCGACAAGATGACCCGCAACGCTGACAAGATGCAGATCTACAAATACGCGGTCCACCAGGTGGCGAATGCCTACGGCAAGACCGCGACGTTCATGCCAAAGCCGGTTTACGGCGACAACGGTACCGGCATGCATTGCCACATGTCGATCTGGAAAGATGGCAAGCCGACTTTCGCCGGTAATGAGTATGCGGGCCTGTCGGAATCCTGCCTGTACTATATCGGCGGCATCATCAAGCACGCCAAGGCATTGAACGCCTTCACCAATCCGTCGACCAATTCCTACAAGCGTCTTGTACCCGGGTTTGAAGCGCCGGTACTGCTCGCCTATTCGGCGCGCAACCGCTCGGCTTCCTGCCGCATTCCGTTCGGCACTTCGCCGAAATCCAAACGCGTTGAAGTACGCTTCCCCGATCCGACGGCCAACCCTTACCTGTGCTTTGCCGCTATGCTCATGGCCGGTCTTGACGGGATCAAGAACAAGATCCACCCCGGCGAGCCGATGGACAAGGACCTTTATGATCTTCCACCCAAGGAACTCAAGAAGATCCCGACCGTTTGCGGATCGCTGCGCGAAGCATTGGTGAGCCTCGACAAGGACCGCAAGTTCCTTACTGCCGGCGGCGTATTTGATGATGACCAGATCGATGCCTATATCGAACTGAAAATGGAAGAGGTCATCCGCTTCGAACACACCCCGCATCCCGTCGAGTTCGATATGTACTATTCGGTTTGACGGCGGCGCAAAGACCATAATGAAAACCCCGCCTGAATTGGCGGGGTTTTTTTGTTTTCGCAATCCGGTGATGTGGGGAATTCTGCTCGACCAGCTTGACCGGACAAATCGGCAACCGGCAGACCGGTTGCGGCTAACTAGCCGGGCGGCGGACGACCCGTTTTGTTGCCTGTTCCACCGTTACCGGTGTTTTCATGATGATTTCGCGGTGCGGGAACGGAATGCTGATACCATTCTCCTTGAAAGCATCCCACAACGCCAGAAGCACCTTGCCGCGAATATTGGTCAAACCTTGCTGCGGGTCGCGGATCCAGAAACGCAGCAGGAAGTTGATTGATGAATCGCCAAATTCGGTCATCCAGCATACCGGCTTGCGGGATTCGTGAACCCGGCCAACGGATGACGCCGCCTCAATTGCAAGCCGCATGACTTCATGCGGATCGGAATCATATGCGACTCCGAACGGCACATCGAGCCGGACGAACTCGTCACTGAACGACCAGTTGATGACTTCACGTGTAATAAAGTCCTCATTCGGGATCAGAAACTCCCGGCCGTCACGTGTTATCACCGAGACAAATCGTGCTCGCAATTCCCGGATCCAGCCAAAGGTGTCACCCAGCGAAATCGTGTCGCCGGGTTTGATGGATTTGTCGAGCAGGATGATGACTCCGGAAATGAAGTTGGACACGACCTTTTGCAGGCCAAAGCCAAGTCCGACACCGACTGCGCCGGAAAATACTGTCAGTGCGGTCAGGTCGACACCTATGAACGACAGACCGAACATGCCGGCAAAGATCACAAGCAGGATTTTCAGGATCTTGCCAAGCAGGACACGGATGGACGGTGTCAGTTCTTCCGATCTTTGAATCCGGTTTTCTAGAAAATTGCCAAACGCGATGGCCAGCCAAAGCGTTGCCGACATTATCACCGCGCCCTTGATCAGCAGCAGCGCAGAAATCCGGAATGTGCCGGCCTCTACGGCTATCGTGTCGAGAAAAGAAGATACCCCATCGGTAATTCTCAGGATGTATGCCGCAACATAAGCCCACCCCAACCAGGCAACGGCGCGCGACGCGGCACGGTTGCGGATGACCCGTGACAGAACCGTGATCAACAGCCAAGCGAATGAGAGTGATAGCGCCAGCGATATGATGTATGAGCGGCTTTGCCAAGTATAGGCCCGCAAGGCGGACAACGCCACGACGAGCAACAGCACGAACACGATCCAGCGGACACGGCGAAGGAGCGCAATGACAATGCGCAGCAGTCCGGGATTGCCCTTGATGTGCCGCGCCCGCTCCTCAAGTTTCGGTTCGACAATCGATCCGGCAAAGCGGGAAATGGCAAACAGGGCGATGATCAGGCCGATCTGATAGAAAAACCAGGGCTGCTGCACATAGCCCATGAAGTACGAAAATGCATCCTGAAGCGGCGTTAGGATCGCCACAGCATCATTTTCCATTCACTACTCCCGTGCGTTCTAAATGTACCAAATTCCCCGTTCGCCCATTTGGGCCGGTTATGACCACGTATAGCAGTTTTGCCGGATTCATGCTGCATCCCATTGCGGGGAAAACGCGAAATCGCATATCCGTTCATTTCTTCGCGAGAGCCCGGATATTTCAGACATTTCTGATGCTTCAAGCTCGAAATCGAAGATGTCGGCGTTTTCTGCCAGTCGCTCCGGTTTAGTGGTTCTTGGAATGGCAACGACACCGTGCTGCTGGACATGCCATCGCAGGATGATTTGCCCCGGTGTTCTGGAATGGTTTTTCGCGGCCTGAACAATCACCTCCTCGCCAAACAATCCACCTCCGCGACCAAGCGGGCAATAGGAGACCTTCGCCAGACCGGCCTTGTCGCAAGCCCCATGAACTTTCGACTGGTTCAGATAGGGATGGAATTCGATCTGGTTGCAAACGATCGGCGCATCCGAAAGGGCAATGGCCTGCTCGAGAAGACTGCTCGGAAAATTCGAGACGCCGATATGCCGCGTCAATCCACGCAGACGGGCATCGTTGAGTGCGCCGATGGATTCAGCGATCGGTATCGACGAACTCGGCCAATGAATCAAAAGCAGATCGACATCGTCGAGAGCCAAACGGGCCAGGCTGTCCTTGGCCGATCTCTGCAGCTTTCCATCCGCAATATCGGTGTACCAGACCTTGGTTGTGACAAATACCTCATCGCGGCCAACCCCGGACCGTTTCAACCCCGATCCGACGGCTTTCTCATTGTCATACATTGCAGCAGTATCAACGTGACGGTAGCCGCCACGTAACGCGGTTTCAACGATATCGGCGCAATGCTCGTCCTTTAACGTCCATGTTCCCAGGCCGATTGCCGGAATATGTGCGCCATTTGCTTCAACCAGATGCATTCAAATCCCCAATTCCATTGAATTAACGCCTGACATTGGTAACCATGCCCCCAGCGAATCCGGATATCTACCCTATGCATATTTCATCGTCCCGCAAACCACGTCTGGAGGCAATCGACATTGCCCGCGGCACGGCGCTTGTTGCAATGGCCATCTATCATTGCACATGGGACCTCGAATTCTTCGGTTATCTGGAGCCGGGCCTCACCGCATCACCGGGCTGGAAGGTTTTTGCCCGCTCTATTGCATCCAGTTTTATTTTCCTGGCTGGTATGAGCCTGGTGCTTGCTCATGGAGAAATGATACGGCCCGGTTCATTTCTCAAACGCTTTGCGATGATTGCCGGAGCAGCTGCCCTCATATCCGTCGCCAGTTACCTGTTTGCCCCGCAGGCATTCATCTTCTTCGGCATCCTTCACGCTATTGCATTGTTCAGCATTGCCGGTCTGCTTTTCATGCACCTGCCCTGGTGGACAGCCCTGCTGGGCGCAATAGCCGCGATCGCAGCTCCTCACTATCTGCGCGCACCAGTGTTTGATACCGCGCTGTTGTGGTGGGTCGGCCTGGCACCCAGCGATCCGGTCTCCAACGATTATGTCCCGCTGTTCCCGTGGATTGGCCCGTTCCTGGCGGGCATTGCCTTGAGCAAACTGCGTCACCCGGCACAGGTTCCATGGGTTTCCGCGGTAATTGTGCGAGACAGGATAAGTCGCATTCTGGCATTTGGCGGGCGGCACAGTCTGGCGGTTTATCTGGTTCATCAGCCCTTGCTGATCGCCGTCATCTGGCTTTTTTCGCAACTTGTTCCGGCCCAGACAGGTTCCCCCCAGGCCGTGTTCCTGAACGCCTGTCAACGCGGGTGCGAAGAGCAGTTGGATACCGGCTTTTGCACGCGCTACTGTATCTGTATGCTGGATACGCTGGAAGCCGAAGACCGTCTGAACACGGTAATGTCGGGACAGACCAGCGAAACAGACGCCGAAATTGTCAGAAACCATGTGGAACAATGCACAACCGCCAGTACGAGTGAGGGACAATGAATAGCACCGATGAACGACCCAATGTCATTCCCTGGCCGCCCCTTCTCTACGCTGCAGCAATAGCCCTTTCGGTGCTCCTCTACTATTTGTGGCCGACGCCATGGTTTATAGCTCCGCTCGACGGAATGTTGATGGTAATCGGGATCTTGTTGATGCTTGGCGCTTTGGCCATCGATTTCTCGGCCATGCGCGCCATGAAAGCCGCCAATACAACGATCATGCCGACGAAAGGCAGCGACCACCTGGTAACAAGCGGCGCCTTTTCACTTTCGCGCAATCCGATTTATCTGGCCAATACCATGTTGACCATTGGCGCCGGTCTGACATTCGGCATTGCGTGGTTTATTCTGCTTGCCTTCATTGCTGCGTGGCTGACACAGAAACTCGCAATCAAGCGCGAGGAAACCCACCTGGAACATCGCTTTGGCAAGGCGTTTCGCGACTATCGCAAGCGCGTCAGACGCTGGGTCTGAGCCGAAACAGGCAAGCGGTGAATTCCGGTCGATCAATGGTGGGCGTGGAGCCGTTTTTCTGCCAGTGCCTGACGAATGATCTGAAATGATGAAGAGAGGAACAAGGCGGCCATAATGCCTGCGACAAGCAGATCGGGCCAACCGGTTGCTGTTCCCCAAACGCCGAGAGCGGCAAGCATCACAGCGGCATTGCCGATTGCATCATTGCGCGAACACAGCCACACCGAACGGATATTGGCATCACCATCCTTGTAGGAAATCAGAAGGACAACACTTGCGACATTAGCCAGCAGCGCGAGAAATCCGACGATTCCCATTATTTCTGCCTGCGGAACAGCGCCATGGAAAACTCGCCACAGGGTCGATCCGAATACCCACAGTCCCATGCCCATCAGGCTGGCTCCCTTTACCAATGCAGCATTGCTGCGGACAGCCATCGAAGAACCGATAACTGCCAGGGAAATGCCGTATGTCAGGGCATCGCCTAAAAAGTCCAGCGCATCTGCCTGCAGTGCCTGGGAGCGCGATAGTTGCCCGGCCGTCATCTCAACGATGAACATGATTGCATTGATGCCAATAACCAGCCACAGGCGCATTTTGTAATCGGGCGACATGCCATCAAAGGCAACTTCATGGCTGTGATCGTGATTTCCCGCCCTATTTCCCACCGAATTTCCCTTGTCTGAATGTCGATTCTCACTAATGTAATCCCTCTAGTCACTATAGGTTCAAGAGGTAAATTGTGCTTTCGATTGGCGATCTCTCCAGACAAACCGGTGTCAAGGTTCCAACAATCCGGTACTACGAGCAGATGGGGCTGATTTCCGCGCCCGAACGCTCGTCGGGAAATCAGCGCCGTTATACCGGCAAAGAGCTGGAAAGATTGTCATTTATTCGCCATGCTCGCGAACTCGGGCTGACAATCGAAGCTATCCGGGACCTGGTGAAACTGAGCGCAAACCCGGACATGCCTTGCGGCGAGGCCCATGAAATCGCCAGTCAGCACCTGGCAGTACTTACCGGCCGGATTGCGCAATTGCGCAAGCTGAAAAAGGAACTGGAACGGATTACTGCGACCTGCGACGCCGCCTATATTGGCGAATGTTACGTCATCCAGGCCCTGTCAGATCATGGCCAGTGCGAAACGGAACACGATTAATCGGAATAGCCCAGGCCAAGTGCGGCACGCAGGGTATCGCGCGGGCTGCACCCGTAACGGCGGCGGTAAACCTCCGAAAACCGGCCGAGATGGGAAAAACCCCAGCGCATTGCCACATCAGTTACGGTTGTATCCGGATTTCCGGCGGAAAGTTCCTGATGGGCGCGTGAAAGCCTGGCATCACGTAAAAAACCCATCGGCGTTGCATTGCGGAAACGGCGAAATCCCAGTTGCAGCGCGCGGGGACTAATACCGACAACCCTGGCTGTATCTTCAAGCGTTACCGAACCATCGAGATTGGCGAGCAGGAAATCCTCGGCAATACGCACATGGCGCGGCACCGGTCCCGAACCCGTTGTTCCCAGGTAGCGCGAGTAGTTGTGCGTGTGGGATTCCAGCAAACCGGTCAGGATGGCCGCTTCGATTTGGCGGTCAAGCAGTCCGCCCTGTCCAATCGTCGGCACGCCTTCATCAGCCTCGGCTACAAGATGCAGTATCAGGCGGCGCAAGCTGGCTCCCGCACCTGTTGTAACATCCAATGGGCCGGTAAAGGTCAGCGGGCGGTCTGCTGAACCGCCGAGGTGTGCCGCCAAATGGTCCTGCAGTGCCCGCCGGTCGATTTGTACCAGCAACTGCCGGCAGCCCTCCTCCCAGATCATTGTCGTTGGCAGATGAGGATTGAGAACCGCCGCTGCGCCGGCATGGGAATAATAACGATCCGTGCCATTTACGATCGCCGCGCCACCCGAAACCGGTATTTGTACCAGGTAAAAATCACCAAGTTCCCCGGGCGCGATCAGGGTTTTGGCACCATATTCGATATAGTTGAGCGACAACTTTGCGCCGCGCAGATGGTTGTGACATGCGCCAAATGCTTGGCTGTGTCCGATCGTGTCCAGCCTGTGCGGGCAAAAAACCGCGGCAACCCGTTCCCGGGCCTCGTCAAGATCGTGGCTGTGGAACAGCTCGTACCCGGCAAGTGGGGTGGCCATCAATCTCCTCCGGAACCGCGCCAGGCACCATAATGCATTTTATGTTTAAATGAAATGGACTGCAATTCGCGGCCAATTCGTTGCCGCAGGCACCTGGTCGTCGCTAATTCTTTCGTTTTTTGGATAGTCGCTTCTTTTAACGGATAGCGGCCACCACAGCGATGCATTCACTTCTAATCCAGTGACAATTCGACAGGGAGGCCGCGATGCGGGGATTGGAAGGCAGGACAGCCATTGTTCCAGGTGGTGCAACAAAGATCGGCGTCGCGATTGTTGAGGCGCTACGCAAAAACGGCACCAATGTAATGATCGCCGACATCAATGAGGATGCAGGCAAGGCCCTGGTTGGTGACGGGGTGGCCTTTTCGGCAACCGACCTGCGCAGCGATGAACAGATCACCGCACTGGTTGCGGCAACCAAAAAGCGCTTTGGCAGGATCGATTTTCTCGTCAACGTTGCCTGTTCCTATCTCGACAATGGCGCTGAATCGACGCGCGCGGAATGGCTGGAAAGCCTTGATGTCAACATAGTCGGCTCGGTGATGCTGATGCAGGCTGCACGCTCCGAACTTGCCGCAAACAAGGGGGCGATTGTCAATTTCGGTTCGATCTCGGCCCGTGTCGCGCAAACCGGGCGCTGGCTGTACCCGGTATCAAAGGCGGCAATCCTGCAACTGACACGAAACCAGGCGATGGATCTCGCGCCAGACGGCATCCGGGTGAATGCCGTATCGCCAGGTTGGACCTGGTCAAACATCATGGATGAACTGACCGGAGGTGACCGCGCCAAGACGGATCGGGTAGCGGCGCCATTTCATCTGCTTGGACGCACAGCGAACCCCGAGGAGGTTGCCGCGGCAGTCGTGTTCCTGTGCTCTGATGAGGCAAGCTTTGTCACCGGCACGGATATCAAGGTTGACGGCGGATACACGGCCATGGGCCCAGAGCGCAATGAGCCGGCCATTCCGCTTCTGATGGAATAGGCGAAAGTAACAAATTGAACCGGGAGGATACGATGAGAAAAATTACCATTGTAGGTGGCGGACAGTCAGGCTTGCAGCTTGGTATCGGACTTTTGAAGGCCGGTAATGAAGTACGCGTCGTGCAAAACAGGACCGCCGAAGACATCGCGAAAGGCAAGGTGCTGTCGAGCCAGTGCATGTTCCATACGGCGGTTCAAAACGAGCGCGACATCGGCATCGACTTCTGGTCGGACACCTGTCCACCCGTTGACGGGATCAACTTCATGGTTCCGGCACCCGACGGTTCGGGAGCCAAGGCGATAGACTGGACGGGAAAACTCGAAAACAGTGCCTATTCGGTCGATCAGCGGGTCAAGATCCCGCGCTGGATGAAGGAGTTCGAAAAACTCGGTGGGACGTTGGTGATCAAGGATGCCGGTATTTCCGATCTCGAACTTTACGCCCGTCAGGACGATTTGGTTATCGTGGCATCCGGTAAGGGGGAAATCGGGCAACTGTTTCAGCGCGACGCTGAAAAATCGCCCTACGACAAGCCGATGCGGGCGCTGGCTTTGACATACGTGACCGGGATGACACCGCGGTCCGGACATTCCGCGGTCTGCTTCAATCTCATACCAGGCGTTGGCGAATATTTCGTCTTTCCGGCCGAGACCACGACAGGGCCGTGCGAGATCATGGTATTCGAAGGCGTTCCAGGTGGCCCCATGGATTGTTGGGGAGATATCAAGTCGCCCGACCAGCACCTCGAAAAATCCGGCGAAATACTGAGCACATTTCTTCCCTGGGAGGCTGACCGCTGCCGCAACATCGAACTGACCGATGACAACGGTATACTTTCGGGGCGTTTCCCGCCGACAATCCGTAATCCGATCGGCGTATTGCCTTCAGGCAACAAGGTTCTCGGCCTCGGCGATACCGTATGCCTCAACGATCCGATTACCGGTCAGGGTTCAAACAACGCGTCCAAGGCGGCTGCCGTCTATCTTAAACGCATCATCGAGCATGGCGACAAACCGTTTGATGCGCAATGGATGCAGGGCACATTCGAAACTTTCTGGGATTACGCACAGTGGGTTGTTACCTGGACCAACATGATGCTGATGCCGCCACCGCCGTTCATCCTCGAGATCATGGGCACGGCTTGTGCGGAACCCAGGCTTGCCCGGCGCATGGCAAATGCCTTTGACGATCCGCGCGACTTCTTCCCGTGGTTCGCAGATCCGGATGCGGCCGCGGCCTATCTGTCCGAACTTAAGGCTGCATGAGGCCATGGGAATGGCCATAAATCCCGAAACATTCCGCGCCGCAATGGCACGGTTCCCTGGAGCGGTGACCATCATCACCACCCGCCATGGACCGGAGCGGCGCGGAATTACAGCAACAGCCGTTTGTTCAGTTTCCGCTGAACCGCCCAGCCTTCTGGCCTGCGTCAATCGCAAGACCGGCACTTGTTCGGCAATCAGCGAAAGCGGCATCTTCAACATCAATCTGCTGCCAAACCCGGCTGGTCCGCTGGCAATGCGCTTTGCCGGTGCCGATGGTGCGACCGGCGAGGATAAGTTCGACGAAGGCCACTGGATCGACGATGAACGTGGCTTACCCCTGCTCGACGGCGCGCTGATCGGCTTTTCGTGCGAAGTGACCGAGGCGATGGAAGCCGGCAGCCATACAGTCTTCATCGGCCGTATTGTTGATATCCGTCTCGGTGATGGCGCGCCTCTCGTCTACGGCCAATCCCGGTTTCATCGCCTCGACCCGATGTAAGCGGACACTGACACCGGTTTTACCCATTGGGCGCCTTGCAAGCCGGCCCGCGTTCATGATTTGCTTGGCCCATGGCAACCTGGCAGGCAGGAGACCCTCATGGCGCATGGACCGATCGCACGGATGCAGCACTTTTCGGTGGAAGTGAGCAATACCGACCGCTCCATCGAATTTTACCGTGACATTCTCGGCTTCAAACTGACAGAACGCCACGCCGCCCATGAGGTGGCCGCGATCCCTGTGGAATTGACTTTTTTGCGCCTCGGTACTGCGCATCACGAACTGGTACTTGTTCACAATCCGGACAAAACCTACCGGCCGCGTCCGACACGCCCGGAGGACGACCTCGATGGCCCGCCGTCATTTCACCATTTTGCACTCGAGTGCGACAGCCGCGAAGATTGGGAAAAAGTTCTGCACAAGGTAACAGCGCGGAATGTTCCGATCGTTCGAGGGCCGGTCGTGCACAGTTTCGTCGACCCGCGGGGTGACGGTTCATGGGGCGAAAACGAGGCATTCTACATACTCGACCCCGATGGCCACCGCGTCGAGATATTCTGGGCGCTTGCAACCATTGACCCCGACGGTGTCCACCGCAATGTCAAGGGTGAGAGACTGCAGGGCACCAAAACCGAAGAGCTTTGAAGAACGATACCGACATCGCCGTTATAGGTAGCGGTCCGGTTGGCGCATTGCTTGCCAATCTGCTGGCATTGCGTGGAGTGTCGGTAACGGTCATCGAAAAGCGGCAACATCCCTACGGCCAGGCCCGGGCGGTCCATTTCGACGGCGAAGCGATGCGTGTGTTTCAGTCAGCCGGACTGGCGCGCGAAATACTGGAAATTGTCATCGTCGGCAAAGGCATGCTTTTCAAGGATGGTGACGGCAAAGTTGTTGTCGACTGGTCGCGGGACCAGGAAATCGGTCCGATGGGCTGGCATGAGAGCTACCGTTTTCATCAGCCGGACCTCGACGCCGTCTTGCTGGCCGGTATTGATCGGTTTGAAAATGTGTTCATCGAACGCGGCGTCGCGGTGACGTCTGTTAATCAGACCGATGATTGCGTGTCACTAACACTCGAAAACGGCAATGTGGTTACTGCAAATTACGCCGTCGGCTGTGACGGTGCGCAATCATTTCTGCGCCAGGCACTCGGCATTTCGCTCGACGACATGGGGTTCAACGAACGCTGGCTTGTGGCCGATCTCGAATTGACCCGGCCGCGACCCGATCTTGGCGACTATTCCGTGCAATATTGTGATCCCGATCATCCCGCCACTTATGTGCGCAGCACAGGTAATCACCGGCGCTGGGAAATGCGCCTGGGAAATGATGATCCGGACCGGTTTGCCGAGTCTGATGTCTGGCAGCGCCTCAAGCAATGGATCGGCCCGGGTGATGCCAGATTGCATCGCGCGGCCGTTTATACATTCCGCTCCTGCATCGCAAAAAAATGGCAGGTGCAGCGCATGTTTCTTGCTGGAGATGCAGCCCACCAGATGCCGCCATTCATGGGTCAGGGCCTGTGCGCCGGTATTCGCGACGTTGCAAATCTCGCTTGGAAACTTGCCAGCGTGGTGGGTGGCGGCAATCCGGCCCTGCTGGAGACCTACCAAAGCGAACGCGAGGCCAATGTTCGCGAATTCGTTGGTCTGACAGTCGGTCTTGGAAAGCTGATAAACCAGACCGCCGCAGGCGTCATACCCGAAGGCCGCATGCAATCGATCTGGCCATCGCTTGGTCCCGGTCTGGGTTCCCGCGACACGGTTGGCGGTGCTCTCGTGCCACAGATCGTCTATTCCGATGGCCGCAGAAGCGATGAAATGGCGGGCCACGGTTTCTACATTCTTTCCCGGGGGCCGGTTCACTCCGGGCTTCCAGAAGTTCAGGGCGCGGATGACTGGCTGAACGAGCGCGGGTTGTTTGGGGTCATCATTCGCCCGGACGGCTATGCGTTGTGCGGAGCTGAGACCGCAGATGAATTGGCGAACGCGGCACGCATCTTCAATGCACTTACAAACAGTCTGCCGCGAGGGCAGGTTTCACCGTTTTGATTTCCAGCGGTTTTTCCAATGTGACGGGCACTCAGGTCTTCACGCCAAGTTCGGCGAGGCGCTCGACACAGGATTCCTCGATATCGTCCAGTTCCGACAGAGTCTCGTCAATGTCACGGCGTTTTTGCCGCAATTCATCACGCTTCTCATCGACGCGCTTTATCAGCAGCTTCAATTGACCCGCCTCCCCGGGCGGTTCGCGGTACATGGTGATGATTTCACGAATTTCGGATATCGAGAATCCCAGACGCTTGCCACGCAGGATTTGCTTGAGCAATTGCCGGTCTGCCGGTCGAAACAATCGGGTACGGCCGCGCCGCACCGGCTTTATCAGTCCTTCATCTTCATAGAAGCGCAAGGTACGCGTGGAGACGCCGAATTCCCGTGTCAATTCGGTAATGGTGTAGAACTCGCGCATGTGATTCCCCCGAACTGGTACCGGGTATTCACATGCCACTGCATTTACGTAAAAGTCAATTTCCCTGATATTATCCCGTAATCAGAGTAATTTACGGAACAGATCATTTTCGCTAACTCAATCCGAACCACCATCCGGCAAGACCGAGAAACGCAAAGAAACCGATAACGTCAGTAACTGTCGTCACGAAAACAGTCGACGCAATTGCCGGGTCGGCACCAAACCGGTCGAGCAACAGCGGTACAAATATACCCGCAAGCGCGGCAGCAACCATATTGATGATCATCGCAGAGGCGATAACCATTCCAAGGCCGGTTGAACCAAACCAGACTGCCGCAACGGCACCGATAATGATCGCAAACAACACGCCATTGATAAACCCGACCATCGCCTCGCGGCGAATGATGCGGCCGGCATTGTAAATGTCGATATCGCGGGTCGCCAGGGCGCGCACTGCAACGGTCATCGTCTGCGTGCCTGCGTTCCCGCCCATCGACGCAACGATCGGCATAAGAACTGCAAGTGCCACCATCTGTTCGATTGTTGCGTCAAACAGTGAGATCACCGCGGACGCCATAACTGCGGTTACCAGATTGATCAGCAGCCACAGGAAGCGTGATTTTGTTGTATCGATTACCGTGTCGGAGAGTTCTTCGTCGCCGACACCACCAAGACGCAGGATATCTTCTTCGGCTTCCTGCTGGATAACGTCAACGACGTCATCAATCGTAAGCACACCGACGAGCCGTTCCCCTTCATCGACAACAGCAGCCGAAAGAAGGTCATACTGTTCAAACAGTTGCGCAGCTTCTTCCTGGTCCTGCGTCGCCGGGATTGCATGGCGCGTTTCATGCATCACGTCGTCGATTTTTACCGCCCTTTGGGTGCGCAGGATCCTGTCAAGATCAACAGCGCCAAGCAGGCGGAACATCGGGTCAACAACGAAAATCTGGGCAAAGGTATCCGGCAGGTCGTTATCTTCGCGCATGTAGTCGATGGTTTGGCCGACGGTCCAAAATGGCGGCACAGCAACAAATTCCGTCTGCATGCGGCGCCCGGCGGTTTCCTCAGGATAATCAAGAGACCGCCGCAGACGGACACGTTCGGTAAACGGCACACCGGCCAGGATTTCCTCCTGGTCGGCCTCTTCGAGATCCTCGAGAATGAATACCGCGTCATCGGAATCCAGTTCCTGGACGGCGAGGGCAATTTGTTCGTTTGGAAGGTTGTCTATGATTTCGAGG
>JAHEGF010000031.1:15687-18846 GCA_024645155.1 Phyllobacteriaceae bacterium
GGCGGATTGCCTCGTCAACCTCGGTCAGCGCGGCAAAGTCAAAATTCGTTCCGAGCAGCCGTACCAGCGCGATGCGCTCATCTGTGTCGAGCGCTTCCAGAAGATCGCCCAGCTCGGATTCATGCAGATCATCAACCAGCTCTTCCAGTTGCTCTGACTGGCCCGACGTGATCGCCATGAGCACACGGTCGACGAAATCGGCGCGAATAACGCCGTCCTCATCGTATATCTCGGCGCCGGTATGGACGAGGTCGTCCTGTTCGGCGATATCACCGGTTGTTTCGCTCATGACCCATCGCAGTTTCAGGCGTGATTGGTTGGTAACGTGTAGCGTGGTCAGGCCCGCAAGACAAAGGCTTTTGACCGGTCTGGCAATCAGTTATCGCATCGTAGAGAGAAGCATGATGGTGCGGTCGAGAAGACTCGAACTTCCACGGGTTGCCCCACAGCGACCTCAACGCTGCGCGTCTACCAATTCCGCCACGACCGCACGTGGTAGAAAGCCGCGTTACCGGCTCGCGGCATGTAGCAAAACGCGTTTGGCGAAACAAGGGCCATGGCGGTAGTTTCTCGCCATTCACGCAAACTGCGCAATCGACCTTGCGTCAGTCGGAGTTTGCGCTTTCAATGACGCAGACCGCCGGAGATATTGTGACCATGACTGCAAACGGAAACCGAGAGGCGATTGTAACGCCGTTTTTTGCTGCTCCCGGCGCTCCTCCTGTCAGGTGGGTCATAGAGCCCGGCCTGGTTCCCTATGCCGACGCCTTGCAACGCATGGAATCCCTTGTTGCGGATATTCGCGATGGCAAGGAATGCGAGACCGTCTGGCTGATCGAACACCCGCCACTCTACACCGCCGGTACCAGCGCGCATCGTGGCGATCTGCTCGATCCGGGGCGCTTCCCTGTCCATGATGCCGGTCGCGGCGGGGAATACACTTATCATGGTCCGGGCCAGCGCGTGGCCTATGTCATGCTCGACCTGAAACGCAGACGTGAGGACGTTCGCGCTTTCGTTGCAGCTCTCGAGGAATGGATCATAGCAACCCTTGAACGGTTCAACATCAAGGGCGAACGCCGCGAGGATCGCGTCGGGGTATGGGTCATGCGCCCCGATCGCCCGCCCCTGCCGAACGGCAGTTGCGCGGAAGACAAGATCGCCGCGATCGGCATCAGGTTGCGCAAATGGGTCAGCTTCCACGGCATTGCCATAAATGTCGAACCGGATCTTTCCCATTTTGACGGCATTGTGCCATGCGGAATCGAAGGCTATGGCGTAACGAGCCTTGTCGACCTCGGACTGCCTGTAGCCATGGCTGATCTGGATGGTGCCTTGAAATCAGCGTTTTTGGAAGTATTCGGACCGATTGAAGACGCCGGCAACGTCTCGGCCCGGACGGAAAAGGTTGCCTTGTAATGATGACGGACCGTCGCGTCTTGATGTTTTGCATAGTGGCGTTCCTGGCGATCGCCCCCCAGGCGGCCCGTCCACAGGACGTAGCTGACAAGGTCCAACCGGAAGCGGCTACGGGGACAACTGCCCGGGCACCGGTTTATGCCGAAAAATACATGATTTCGGCTGCCAACCCCCTCGCCGTGGAAGCCGGGCTGAAAATCCTGCGCCGCGGCGGCCGCGCGGCCGATGCAGCCGTTGCAGTGCAGGCAATGCTTGGCCTAGTCGAACCGCAATCCTCCGGTCTTGGGGGTGGCGCATTCCTCGTATATTACGACGCCGCATTGGGCACGGTAGCGACAATCGACGGACGCGAGACTGCGCCACTGCAAGCAAATGGCGACCTGTTTGCCGGGCCGGACGGAAAACCCTTGCAGTTCTTCGACGCGGTAGTGGGTGGCCGCTCGGTCGGTGTGCCCGGCGTCGTGCGCTTGCTGGAGAAGGTCCACGGCCGGTATGGCAGATTGCCCTGGGCCGCGCTGTTTGAGGATGCCACGGCGCTTGCTAAATCCGGCTTTACCGTCTCGTCACGGCTGGCAGACCTGCTCGAGGCGGATCGCGACCGCCTCGCCGGGCAAAGCGAAGCGCGCGGCTACTTTTTTGATTCTGACGGCGCGCCCCTGAAAGCCGGAGCAATATTGAAGAATCCGCATTATGCCGAGACATTGACAACACTGGCACAAGGCGGACCAGGCGAGTTTTATTCGGGTGCCATTGCCGACAAAATCATCGATGCGGTGCGTCTGCATGCAACCAATCCGGGCCTTTTGACAATCGAGGACATGCAAACCTACAAAGCGAAAGAACGGCCGGCGGTTTGTGCACCCTACCGCGACTTTCAGGTATGCGGCATGGGTCCGCCTTCGTCCGGAGCACTGACAATAGGCCAGATCCTCGGAATGGTCGCCCAATTTGATCTTGCCGCGCTTGGACCCGATGACCCGCAGAGCTGGCGCATCATCGGCGAGGCAACGCGGCTGGCTTTTGCCGACCGCGGTCGCTACATGGCAGACAGCGATTTTGTCACGATACCTAAAGGGCTTCTGAACGCTGAATACCTTGCTGGCCGGGCGCGGTTGATCCAGCGTGATACAGCCCTTGGCAAGAATGAAGTCGATGCCGGCGATCCACCCTGGGACAAGGCGGAATTGCGCCTCAATGGTATCAGCCTCGAAATTCCGTCGACATCGCATTTCTCCATCGTGGATGACGACGGCAATATCGTTTCGGTGACCAGTTCCATCGAAAATGCGTTCGGTTCCCGGCAAATGGCTGCTGGTTTCCTGCTCAACAACCAGCTGACCGATTTTTCCTTCGTACCGCAGATCGGCGGTGAAGCCGTTGCCAACCGGGTTGAGCCAGGCAAACGTCCGCGCTCGTCGATGTCGCCGACCATCATCCTGAAAGACGGCAAACCCGTCTATGTCCTCGGCTCACCAGGTGGTAGCCGCATTATTCCCTATGTCGCCAAAACCGTAATTGCCCTGATCGACTGGGGCATGAACATGCAGGCCGCCATCGACTTGCCGCACATGGTCAACCGGTTCGGTACTTACGACCTGGAGGCTGGCACCACCGCCGAGGCCATGGCCGATGACCTGACGGCGATCGGGTTTGAAGTGAAAATCGGCGACCTGAATTCCGGCCTCCACGGTATCGCAATACGCGACGGCACTTTGGAAGGCGGCGCCGACAGCCGTCGCG
>JAHEGF010000032.1 GCA_024645155.1 Phyllobacteriaceae bacterium
GCAGGGCTCGGATTTGCTGTCGCCATGGAAAAGGAGGATTTTATCGGGCGCGATGCGCTCGCTGCGATAAAGGCCAGTGGCATCAAACGCCATTTGCGGGCATTTTCCGTTGACGGATTCCAGCCGTTTCATGGCGGCGAGACGATATTGCGCGACGGGCAGCCCGCAGGAATGCTGACAAGCGCGGGATATGGCCATTACCTTGGGCGTACGATCGGCTTCGGCTATCTCGACATTGGCAACGACGGGAGCGGGGAATTCGCCATAGAAGCTTTTGGCAAGACCCACAGGGCAAAACTGCAGCCGCGATGTCAATACGACGCGGCCATGGAAAGGTTGAAGGCATGATCACGGATGCTGAACGGGAACTCCAGGACGTGGTTTCATCAATTCCGCTACTGGCCAAGAGCGAAGCCGATCCGGTTCGCCTCGGCGGCCTGACCAATCTGGTATTCCGTGTCGGCGAATTCTGTTTGCGGGTTCCAGGGAAGGGTACAGAAGAATACATCAACCGGGCCCACGAAGCAGTTGCTGCCCGCGAGGCGGCCCGTGCCGGGGTCAGCCCGGAAGTACTGCATTTCGACGACGCCAGCGGCGTCATGGTTACCCGCTTTATAGACGGTGGAGTTACCATGACACCCGATCTGTTCAAGCAGCGGGACGGGGCGGCGGCGCGGGCAGGTAATGCGTTCCGGCAACTGCATCAATCCGACGCGGTTTTCCCGTTTCATTTTGAATTGTTTGCAATGATCGACGATTATCTGAAAATCCTGTCGGCAAAGGATGTGGCACTGCCGGACGGCTACCATGACGTTGTCGCGGAAGCCGGTACTGTGCGCGCTGCGCTGGCTGTTAACTGGCTTCCAAGTGTTGCCTGCCACTGCGATCCCCTATGCGAGAACTTCCTTGATACAGGCGAACGCATGTGGATTGTCGATTGGGAGTATTCGGGCATGAATGACCCGATGTGGGACCTGGGAGACCTGTCCGTCGAGGGTGAATTCAACGAAATGCAGGAAGAAGAGATGTTGCGCGCCTATTTTGCCGGCGAACCTGCGCCGGCGGATCGCGGACGAATGGTGATCTACAAGGCGATGTGCGACCTGCTGTGGACACTTTGGGGATTGATCCAGCTTGCCAATGGCAATCCGGCAGATGATTTCCGCGCCTACGCTGATGGACGTTTTGCACGCTGCAGGCGGTTGATGGAGACAGCGGATTTTGCGGGGCATCTGAAAGCCGTTGAAAAAAAGATCTGAAGCCCGCCGATTGACCGGTTCGCGCCTTGCCGAAGGGCGCTTATTTCAAGTGTTGAGGTCTTGTTAACCAAAATCGCGACTTTATGCGGCAAAATGTCTCGACGTTTACCTGTTTTAGTTAGGATTTCCTAATAGACGCGGGATTTTCTATATGAATTCAATCGATGATTGAGCGACGGTGACAAGATGGCGAGCTTTTCCACAAGTGAACTTCCACTTTGGCTGACGCTGTTTAACGGGTTGGGCGCCGCCGCGCTGATCGCGTTCGCCTATTCGGTCGTGTTGAGGCTGGAAGCGGTTGACAGCCGAGGTCTTGTGGCAACGGCGCTTCACGCACTGATGTTCAGTTCGCTGGCAATGCTGACCATGGCCAATCCGCTCGTGTTGAACGGTGGGCTTGTTATTGACGGGCGCGCCATACTCGTTGCGCTATCGGGCCCGTTTGGCGGTTTCACTTCACTTATTGCGACAACGCTGGCCACTAGTTCCATGCACTTCGTTACTGACGGCGGTGATGCAATGGTAGGTGTCGCTGGTATTCTGATTGCAGCTGCACTGAGCGCTATTTTCACCGTGATCTGGCGGCAAACCTCGACCGGCCATGTCTACCTGCTTGCGGGGTTGTCGGTTACCAGCAGCATATTATTCCTTTCGCGGGTATTTCTGTTTCCTGCCGATGAGGCGCAGTCCGTATTCCGGGAAGTCGCCACACCTTTTGTCTTGTCGAACACGGCCAGTGTTTTTGTCGTAGGAATGTTCCTGCTCCGTATTTCGGAACTTCACCGGATGGCGGAAAAACTCAAGTCATTGTCTGCCAAGGACCCGCTTACGGGTTTGTTGAACAGGCGCGGGCTGATGGCCCAAGCGGACAAGGCGGAGCAGGGTTTTCTGCAAGAAGGCGAAAGTTTTACGGTATTCACCGTAGACATCGACTATTTCAAGCGCATCAACGACTTGTGCGGGCACGAAACCGGTGATGCGGTTCTTGCCGGAATTGCACGCATACTTGAATCCGTTGTCGGAACAGCCGGCACGGTTGCCCGTGTCGGCGGTGAAGAGTTTCTGGTGCTTGCGTCAATTGGCGATCATGAACAGGCAACAAATCTTGCCGACAGGTTGAACGGCGAGATCGCACAGCGCCAGTTTGATGGCGGCGGCTTGCCCGTCGAAACCACCGTATCAATTGGCATGGCGACCATTTCCAATTCTCATCCGAGCTTTGCGGGTACCTGGGCGCAGGCCGACAAGGCCCTCTACCGGGCCAAGGCGGATGGCCGCAACCGGTCGGTATGGGCATCGCGCGAAACTGACGAACGTTCGGACAAGATCATTGCCTATATCCGGGAAGCGCGCAAAGACCGCCTCGCATCCTGATCGACGGTTCTGACACTAGAAGCTCAGCGAAATATCCCTGTGATCGGAGGTGCAGCCCGCAACATAGAGCGCCTGTTCGCGCGTCAGTTTGCTCTGCTCGCGAAGTCCGACAGTTGTACGCAGCAACTCCTCATAGGCGGCAAGCGGTTGCAGCAGTTCCGATGAAGCCTTTTTCCGCCAGACAAGCTGGGTTTCAAGGAGTTCAGAAGCCTTGGCCATCTCGGCCAGCGCTTCATCCTTGTCGGGGGTTTTTGCCTTCAGTGCCTTTCGCACAACCGATATCGCCGATTTGATTTCTCGCGTTCCGGCTACGTCGCCAATCTGGTCGGACAGGTCCCTGAGCGCAGAATCCATCTCTTCCGGTTCGGTCTGCCCGATCTTACCGTTGGTTTCGGTGAGCTTGTCAGCCAGCGCTCCAAGATCTTCGGCGGAGCGAAGGATTGCCAGCACCTCGGCAATCGGACCATAGGCCTTGCCGGCCGCCTGGTTGAACTTCGAGCGGGCTGTCGATTCCGCCTTGCGCAGATCGCTAAAGGCTTTGAACGTGCCCGCCCACTCTGCCGGTATCGTCGCTTTCAAGGCATCGCGCTGGGCTACCAGGTTGGCGACACGGTCTTCCAGTTTCTCGCGTGCCGCCTGTTCCGACGGATCGCGCAGCCGGTCGATGTCGATTTCAAGAATCTCGATTCTGCCGGCAAGTGCCCGCATGTCACTTTCGATATCGCGGACTTGCCCGTGCATGGGGCGGTAGCCGGCAGACGCTGCCTCGATATCACCGGCTGCTTTTTCGGCTGCAGCAAATATCTCCATCGCCTTCAATGTTTCGTCGACACTGTCCTGTGCCGACTTGCCAAGCTTGTCAGGCAGCGTTGAGAAATCCAGGGTGCGCACAATTTCCGCCCGTTTGCGAATTTCGTCGCTATTTTCGGCAAACTGGTCGCCAATGTAATTGTCGACGCAATAGCTCAGACGCGGGTTTCGCGGCGGTGGCGAGGTCTCTGAAAGCAGCGACACGCGGTTGGGCAGGTAATTTACCAGTTGTGGCGTCAATCCGACGATGACGAGTGCAACCAGTTGAAGGCTGATGAAGGGAATGACACCCTTGTACATCTGAATTGTCTTGACTACTGGCGGCGCGACACCGCGAAGGTAGAACAATGCAAAACCGAACGGTGGTGTCAGGAACGATGTCTGGATGTTCAGTCCGATCATCACACCCAACCAGACTGCCGTGACATTGGCACTGGGATCGGCAAGCAGGATTGGCGCGACAATGGGGACAACCACGACAGCGATCTCGATAAAATCGAGGAAAAAGCCGAGCAGAAAAATGACGCCCATGACGACAACAAACTTGGACCAGAAGCCGCCGGGCAGGCTGTTAAGAAATTCGCGAACAAGATGCTCGCCGCCAAAAGCGCGAAAGGCCGCGGTCAGGATCGCCGCGCCAAGCAGGATGATGAACACAAGCGTGGTTGTCTTGGCGGTTTCGATCATCACGCCGTGAAGCGTTTCGTCGATCTTTACGGCCCGCCAGCCACTCCAGCCCAGTGCCGCCAGCAGGCCGATGACCCCGGCTCCGGCAAGCGTCACGCCAATCGCGTCGGCAGTCGTTGTGATGCTTTTTATTCCGGTATTGAAATTGGCAAGGACAAACCCGATCAGGAACAGCGATGCAACGGCGAGAATGGCCGGGTAATAGGCGTTTTTTTGCCCTTCCGTCAGCCGGTAGCCGGCCATGATGAGGGCACCGCCTGCACCGATCGCACCAGCCTGGTTCACGGTGGCAATGCCGCTGATGATGGATCCGAGCACCAAAAAGATCAATGCTAGCGGCGGGATCAGCGTCATGAAGACATTGAACATGAACTGGCGGTCGTATTTGCCCTCGTAAGGTACCGGTGGAGCCATGGATGGCTTAATCCAGGCGACAACCAGTATGAACAGCATGTAGAGGCCGACCAGTACCAGGCCCGGGATGAAGGCGCCAAGAAACATTTCGCCGGCGCTGGTCGAACCGACGTCAAACAGCGACGGCATGGACAGTTCACCGGTGGACTCCCTGAACAGTGCCTTGCGCGCCGTGCCGGCCTGGTCGGCCGAGCTTGACAACTGGTCAGCCAGAATGATCAGCACGATGGAAGGCGGGATGATCTGGCCCAGTGTTCCCGAAGCTGCAATCGTGCCTGTTGCCAAAGGTGCCGAATAATTGTTGCGCAGCATCGCGGGCAGTGAGATCAGCCCCATGGCGACAACTGTCGCCCCCAGAATGCCGGTTGTAGCTGCAAGAAGTGCTCCGACAAAGACCACGGAAATGCCCAAGCCGCCCGGAATTGGTCCGAACAGTTGGGCCATTGTGATCAGCAGATCTTCAGCGATCTTCGAACGCTGCAACATGATGCCCATGAATATGAACAGCGGAATGGCAATGAGCGTGTCCCGCTCCGGTTCCCAGTAAACACCGCGCAGGTTGGTAACCCCGGCACTGAGCCACTGGCCAGGACCGCCCTGCGCGAAATAGGCGTCGACACTGCCTGCAAACAGGTATCCGCATATCGCGGCGAGAATAATGGTGAGAATGGATGCTCCCGGAAGCGCAAATGCGACCGGGTAACCGGATCCGAGTGCAGTCGCCATCAGGACAATGAGGAGAAAGAGAAAGAAGAGTTCCATAACTTAATGCCCGCCGACGTTCTGGATCACACGAGCGCCCGGATCACCGCGATAATCGGCGACCGCGCTGAACAGATAACTGACAAACTGGATCATCATCGAAACAGCAAAAATACCGAGAAAGGCGGCCATCATGTATTTCACATACATGCCGAATCCCGACTGTGTTACCTCGAAGTTGAAAACCGGGCTGTTAATAATCGATGTCTTCTGGCCCATGCCGACAATCAGGATTGTCCAACAAAGCGTCAGTCCCATGAGGATAGTGCACACCGCGTTAACCGCGCTTTTCGTCTTGAGGGTGAAGTTAGTGTAGAACACGTCGACACGGACATGACCTTCTTCCAGCAGGGTATAGGCACTGGCAAACAGGAACAGTGCGCCGTACCAAAATCTCACCAGATCGGCCATGTAGGCCTGTTCGTAGGAAAAGATGAAGCGCATGAAAACAATGAGCAGTTCGGCGCCGACAATCATCAGGGTCAGCCAGTGGAAGCCCAGGGTGCGGGTGAAGATTGCCAGAACAGTGCCAAACAGGATCAGGGGTACGTGGACATACATCCCGCGGAAATGTGAGCGGCCGAGATCCGAAGCGATCTGGTCGCCGACGAGCGGCGTCAACATATCTTCAACGCGCATTGCGGAAATGACCAGATCGGCCAGTCCGACTATCAAGACGCTCCAGAATGCGGCGCGGATCAGGAACGTGTTCATGGCTGTGATGCGGTCGGCATCGGTACGCAACGGCATATCCGCTGTCATCAGCACGTAGTATATGGCAACAAATATTGCTGCCGGATAAGAAGCGGCCTGCAAGGCATTCAATGGGTAGGTACCAATATCGGATAGCGCTTGTATCAACGGTATCCCGCCCATCCCCGAACCAAGCGTCAGGAAGTTGTTGGCGAGAAATACAAACATCGATGCGAGTACGCACCAGCCGAACATCCGGATGATGTTTGGAAACGAGAACGCGCTTTTAACCGGCTCTGCCATTGCCCCTCCAGCAAAACAAACGCTTGTCGATATTCCGGCAGACTACCGGGCAACATGTATGGTCGTAAAGTCAAAGAAGCGGGACGGGTATGAACCCATCCCGCTCAGTAACAACGTTACAAACCGGTTTTACATATTGAGCACTTTGTTGCGCTTCTGGACATAAGCCATATCCGACAACGCTGTCCACGCACCAAGTTCGGCTCTCTTGGCAATGACGGCATCATAGATTTTTGCGGACAGCGGGCTGTGTTCGCGTGCTTCCTCGATCACTTCGGCGGCAGCTTCACCGAAAGCGGCATAGATATCATCGTTGAACTCGCGCAACTGGACGCCGTGATCATTTATCAGACGGTTGAGATAGACACCGTTATTGGCATTGGTCTCTGCCATGGTCAGGGCGTTTTCCTCGTTACATGCAGCTTGAATTATCGCCTGGTCTGTTTTCGACAGTGTTCCCCACCAAGAAGCGTTCATGCCGAAGGCGATCTGTGCACCGGGCTCATGCATGCCCGGCCAGTAGTAGTATTTGGCCGCTTCATAAAACTTCATGAAGTAGTCATTGAATGGGCCAACCCACTCTGTCGCATCGATCGCGCCGGATACAAGGTTTTCATAGATCTGGCCGCCTGGCAGTGAAACCGGCGAGGCGCCAAGCTTGGCCATGACGTCACCGCCCTGGCCCGGGATGCGCATTTTCAGACCCTTTAGATCATCTGCGCTTTCGATTTCCTTGTTGAACCAGCCGCCCATCTGCACGCCGGTGTTGCCGCAGGCAAGGTTCTTGAGGCCAAATTCACCAGCCAGTTCGTCCCACAATTCCTGGCCACCGCCATATTTGATCCAGGCGTCCATTTCTGTGTAGGTGAACCCGAAGGGAACGGCGGTAAAGGCCGCCCAGCCGTCATGTTTTCCCTTCCAGTAATAGTCGGCGCCGATATAGGCTTGGGCATTTCCGGAAGCAACTTCGTCAAATGAGTCAAAAGCGCCAACACGTTCGCCGGCGGCAAAATATTCGACGTTAATGCGGCCTTCGGTCAGCTCGGTTATCCGTGCCGAGAGACGCTGCGCAGGAAGTCCAAGGCCGGGAAAATCGCGCGGCCAGGTCGACACGATAGTCATAGTCTTGCCACCCTGTGCCAGTGCCGGCGCGGCCAGTGTGGTCGCAGCTCCGGCAAGAGCCGCACCTTTCAGAAAATTACGACGTTCCATAGAGTATTCCTCCCAATAAAATTTGACCATGCAACCGGGAGGACTTACCCCCCAATTTTGCACGCATTGCCTAGGCATTTCACACCATTTTCTCAATTCGTGCAAATACCAATACAATCAGTAGAACTACTGATCCAGCCATTTCGCCCGTGCATGACGGCACCTTCTGTGGCATCTGCCTGTTTAAACAAAATTCGAGCCAATAGCCATGAGCATTAAGACCAAATTGTTTTTCATCGCCTTGCTGCCCGTTGCCCTGATTTCCGTGGCGATGGTCTTTGTCATTGACCTGCAGTCGTCGCGTATGGCCAGGGCACAGGGTGAGACGGTCAGAAAGATGTACACGGATATCAAGCACGCCGAACTGCGCAATTATGTCATGCTGGCGCGAAACGCGCTTAATCCGATTTACACCTCCAATCTGAAGACGAAGCGGCAGGCGCAGCGCGAAGTAGCCGAAATCGCGCGAAAGATGACATTTGGCACAGATAGCTACTTTTTTATCTATGAGGGCGACGGCAAGAACATCGTCAATCCGAGGCTGACGCATCTTGTCGGTAGCAACTGGATTGGCCTGGAGGATGATGATGGAAGGCATGTGGTCAGGGATTTGATCGAACGGGCGAGGCGAGGCGGCGAGTTCTATTCCTACATCTGGAAGAAGCCATCAAGCGGCGAATATGTCGAAAAACTGGGTTACTCGGTGTATCTCGACAAATGGAACTGGATGCTGGGAACAGGGATCTACATGGATGATGTGTCCGAGCAGGTTGCAATGGTGCAGACTGAGCTATCGAACAATGTCAAACAAACCCGCCTCGTGCTATTTGTCCTGTCATTGGGCGCGATTATCCTGACAGCTGCGATTATTGCGAATGCGCGGTTATCCGAGCAGAAAATGGCTGATACCCGCCTCAAGGAACTTACCGCGCGGCTGGTGGACGCCCAGGAGCTCGAGCGAAAACGGGTTTCGCGTGAACTTCATGACAGCATCAGCCAGCTTCTGGTTTCGACCCGTTATGGACTTGAGACGGCGTTGTCGCGAACGCGCCGGAACTCGAAGGTCTCGGAACCGATCGCGAAATCGATGCATGCTCTTGATAACGCGATCTCGGAAGTGCGCCGCATCTCCATAGCGTTGCGTCCTTCGGTTCTTGACGACATGGGACTGGCATCGGCGGTAACCAGTCTTGGTGCGGAGTTTGCAAAACATTCCAATATCGCTGTGGCGGTTCAAGTTGACCAGGTGCGCGACCTTCTGTCGGAAGAAGCGAAAACCGCGCTTTACCGTGTCATCCAGGAAGGACTGACCAATGTCGCGCGGCACTCGAGTGCGAGACATGTGCGGATCAGGCTCATCCGGCGTGGCGCTCATGTCATCTTGGAACTTGACGATGACGGGAGGGGATTGGCCGGAAACCGTGATGTTACGAACAGCGGAGGCATCGGTATCCGCAACATGGAAGAGCGGATCGACACATTTGACGGGACGATCCAATTTTTGCGTTCAAAGATGGGCGGACTTGCGATCAGAGTGTCATTGCCAATAGAAAAACGGCGCGCAAAGATCGCTGCGTGACGCCGGAATCAAAGGAACCGAATTGGACACAACAACCGAAAAGCTGCGGCTTGTCATTGTCGACGATCACGATCTGCTGCGCGAGGGAATACGCGCGAGGCTGTGCGAAGAAGAATTTGTCGATATCGTCGGCGAGGGCAGGGATGGCGGGGACGCTGTCAGGCTTTGTCTGTCACTCAAGCCTGACATAGTGCTTCTCGACATTTCAATGCCGGTCCTGAACGGTCTTGAGGCAGCGGTGCAGATCCGCTCAGCGTTGCCTTCGACGAAGATCCTGTTCCTGTCGATCTATGACAATGATGAGTATGTGCGCGAAGCATTGAGAATTGGCGCCAATGGATTTGTACTGAAGGATGTATCCAAGCCAGAGATGATAAACGCTATCAAGGCTGTAGCGCGCGGCGCCACCTACCTTGGTCCGCAGGTTGCGGCTTCGCTTGCGTTACGGCCTGCTTGCGATCCGGCATCTGGTGGTGATTACGGATTGTCGTTGCGGGAAAAGGAAGTTCTCTCGGCGATCTCCAAGGGCCTTACCAATCGCGAGATCGCAGACAAACTGAAGATCAGCGTGCGCACCGTTGAGAGCCACCGCATGTCAATTCGCGAAAAAACTGGTGGAGGCAATTCGATTGTGCTGTCAAAGATCGCAGAACGGCTGGGATTGTGAGCGTAGTGCAATGGACAAAACTGGCAGCATCGTTGGCCTTGGCGGAACTGACCACAGCGCGGAAAACATCTTATGAGTAGTGATAAGAAACAATACGGCCGGTGGAGGCCAAGCCGCCGGGCACTGCTGGCTACTGCCGGACTGGCAGGCGGTGCATTGTGGGCAGGTACCACCGCAGCACGGCTGGCACGGGACCCGTCATCGCAAAAAAGCTGTGGCCGCATTTCGGATATCGACGGTATTCAACTGGCCAGGCCGGCTCCGGTTTCGATGCCGGTGCACGACCCCGGTCTGCAGTGGCTGTCCAAGGGCGGCGAGATCAACGATGCCAGCTGCCTTTCGCAAACTCCGGTTTACGGGGTTGTCAATGTGCGCAGCGAAGATGATGTCGCCAAGGCAATGGCCTTTGCGCGCGCCAACGGTTTGAAGATATCGATATCGGCCGTGCGCCATTCCATGGGTGGGCACGCGTTTGACGACTACGCACTTGTGTTGGACATGCGCGGGTTCAACGCTGTTGAGGTACGTACCGAGGACATGGTGATGACCGTCCAGACCGGCGCAGTCTGGCACGATATCCAAAATGTGCTCCACCCGCGTTTTGCGGTCAAGGCCATGCAGTCCAGCGATATTTTTTCCGTCGGCGGATCGATATCGGTCAACGCGCACGGCATGGATCATCATGCCGGTTCGGTTCTCGGTACAGTGCGGTCCATGCGGGTGATGCTGGCGGACGGATCGGTCGTGACGTGTTCACGTGGAGAGAACGCCGACCTGTTTTACCACGTGATCGGCGGCTATGGCCTTTTCGGGGTGGTCCTTACTGCAGACATCGAAATTACCGGCAACGCCGTCTACCGGACATCGCGGAAAACAGTGCCGGCCAGTACGTTCCCGCAGGTGTTTGCCGACGAGATCGAAAATGACGATCGTCTCGGACTGTTTTACGGGCATCTGTCAACCGCGGCGAAAAGTCTGCTCAATGAGATGATCATCTACCGGTATGACCGCGTTGAGGGGGCGGATATCGCGTCAATTCCGCAACTGGGCGAACCGGGCGCAGTCAAGGTGAAGCGTCTGTTGCTGAACCTGTCGAAATACGGATCGGTATTCCGGGACCTGAAATGGTTTGCCGAAAAGAACCTGGAACCAAAGGTGGAGAGCTGCACGGTGCCGCGGACCGCTGCAATGGGCGAGGGCGAGGCCTGCCTTGTCAGCCGCAACGAACCGATGCACGATTCCGTGCCCTACCTGTTTAATGACCTGAAAAATGATACCGACATTCTGCATGAGTATTTTATCCCGCGACCGGCATTTATTGCTTTCCTTGAGGATGTCCGCGCTGCCATGCGCCGCCACGATGCCGGTGTCCTGAATGCGTCTGTAAGGGTTGTGCACCGCGAGGATACGGCGCTGACCTATGCGCCGGCGGAAGCGTTTTCACTGGTGCTCTACATAAACCAGTCATCCGATGAACGCGGCAATGCCAAGATGCGGGCATTTACCCGCGACCTGATTGATCTGACCATCAAGCATGGCGGCCGGTTTTTCCTGCCCTATCAGTTGCACTATACGGGCAAACAGCTGCTGGCCTGTTATCCGGAATTGCCAGAGTTCTTGGCGGCCAAGCGCCGCTACGATCCGTCTGGCCTTTTTACGTCAACCTGGTATCGCGCGGTGTCGGCTCTTGTGGCCAATGGCTAGTTCTGCCAGCCAGTCTCAGTAATCATAAAGATGCTCGAGCCGACCACCTGATTTTTCCAGTTCCGGCAGCACGGTGTGAAGGCGTCTCACGGCCAGCGTCAGACCGGTCCGCCAAACCTTTGGATCGGCAGGCAGGGGATAAGCAAACAGCAGTTGCGAGCCTTCCGGTGGTGTCATCAAGCCGTCTGACAACATTGTTGCCATGATCTCGTCATTTCCGCCGATTTCAACAAACCTGATGCCACGGCTGATCAGCCGCGGAACCATTTCGGTAAAAACCTGGTAGCGCGGGGTGACAAAGACCGCGCCGTCGTCCGCGAGGTTCATTTCGATCCTGGTGCCGGCCTCGCCGGCAATTGCATCTGCGACAGGACCGGTAGCCCATACATGGATGTCGAGCAGCGCCGGATCACTGCTCGCCTGCAAGCCGGTGCGAATGATTTTCGCATAGACCTGCTTGACGGAGTAGCTCAACCCGAACGCCAGTTTGCGTTCCCATGACCTGACGGCACCGGCGCCGCGTGCCGGTTCAATATTCCATAGGCCGGCGCGTTTTGACTTGTTGTCGAACCGGTACCATGGAATCTGGTCGAGGAAAGCGGCATATTCGGCGGCGACATCCGCCTGGTATCGGTCCTCCTCGACCGGAGCACCGGCCACAATCCGGGTTGTCCTGCCAACCGTGTTTTCATAGATCGACTGGATCGCGTTTTCGATCGTGTGACTGGTGCCGATCACGGTCAGCATCACATGATTTGCCGTGTTGAACGGATATTGCTCGGCGGCACGGATGACGATGGCGTAGTCTTGCCAGAACCGTCCGATATAGGACCAGTAGGGGAAGCTGCTTGGACTGTTCGTAGCAACATGGGTTGCGTATTCGCGGGCGGCATAGACGATCGCCCATTCCGGATAGGTCAGCCAGGTAGAGTCCTCGGGACGCTTGTAGCCAGGAATTTCGCTGGCCAGCCTTTCCTGTATCCGTGGCGCGGGCGCATTTTCCGGCACACCGGCCAGCGGAGTGTTCGGCAACGGTCCCGTGGTCAGGATTCCATAGGCGAGGCCTGCGACCGGAATGATCGCGATCAGGAGTACAATGGCAAACAATACGCGGACGAACCGCCAGATCAGACGAAACACGAACTACCTCATCTTGATTATGTGCGGCTGGTCATCTTTGTACCGGCGCCGGCAAATCCGATCCAAACCGCTATACCACCAATGATCAAATGCGGCAGGTTGGCAAAGAAACGCGCCGGAAATTCGACATCGGAAACACCAATGATGGCATCGATACCGTTTATGAATATACCGCCATCCAGACAACCCTGGCCGGTAAGGAAACCGAGAACGCCATCAAACAGGTAGAGCGCTCCAAAAAGCCTGAAATAAAGTGTGGAGGCGCGTTGCGAGATCATCGCCGCCGCGAGCGCCCAGATGCCGGAAAAGCCGTGCAACGCATCGTCCCACCATTGCAGGCTGAACAGGCCGAACAGGTTTCCGTTGGAATCGGTAAATCCGGGGACATAGCCTATCGCCACGACGGCAAAGAACAGGATCGCGTATCCGATCGCATATTTTTGAACCAGAGCCATGAACTGTTCCTTCGCTGAGTCGGCATATCTTGGTGATTCCGATACATACGCAATATGGTGCAATGGTGCCAGCTTGACTGACCACGTGCCCGGCCCGTTGTTAACGATGATTGAAAACAGCCGGTTTCCGGACAAGCGCAATTGTGTCACCTGTGCGGTTCAAAGAGCAGTTTTGGCCCGTTGGGTTACGGTCGGATTGCGCTGTCGGACGCGCGATGTTCAGTACCCGTCCATGTCGTGCCCGTTGACACGAATGGCTTAGAGCCATGTGCGGCAGGCCGGATCGGGACATTGACGCGCCGAAACAGGATCCGGCGGTCAACAAGCCTCGACAGCAACAAATAAGGCGTCCGCTTCGGCGGATGCTACTTCTTTCACCGGCTCGCCATCTTAATTTGTCAGGCGGAACGTGGCGCCGCCTCCTCAATATTCATCGTTTCTGCGTACCCAGTCCATCGAGTAGGGCAGATCGTCCTCGTTGCGGCCCTTCGGTGCGATATCGAGAAGCTGATAGGTGGCGTTGTATGGGTCGAGGCCGCGCGAATATGTCGAGTAGGTATGAAAGATGGCATCATCCTTGTCGCGCTCGAATACACTGATGCCCGGAGCTTCAGGGCCGCCGAAATTGTTTTTCCTGTAGTTATAGACCACATCGCCAGAGGTGATCTCGTCGGGAGTGAAAGTGACATTGAAATCGCTGTTGAATTTCGATTTTCCGGAGGAGAACCAGGGAAAAGACCACCCCAAGCGCGACCGGTAGGCAAGCAGTTTTTCAAGCGGTGCGCTGGACGTTGCGACCAGGGAGACGTCGCGCGCCCGCAGATGCACCCGCGATCGGTCGTAATTGTCAGCCCAAAACGAGCAGGATTTGCAACCTTCACTCCAATCGGGGTGGAACATGAAATGATAAACGATCAGCTGGCTGCAGCCGAAGAACAGGTCGGGAAATTTCGCGGGCCCCGATTCACCCTCAAAGACGTAATCCCTTTCGACAAGTACGCGCGGCAGTGCGCGGCGCTTTCTTGCGAGTTCGTCGCGGGCTCCTTGTAAAGCCTTTTCCTCTTGGAGCAGTTCGAGCCTTGCGGCAAGCCATGTATCACGGTCTGTAATCTGCTGGGTCATCTGAATTCCTCCAATTTTTCCGAGGACGTTGGCAGTATCCGTTTTCCGACATCATAGAAGAACTATTCCGCCAGTTCCGCAATGCGGTCGCGGATATAATCGGCTTCAGCCGCGTTTGGCCCGAGCGCCAGTGCGGAGGAAAATGCTTGCCGGGCTCCCGCGAAGTCGCCCGATTCGCGGCACAACGATCCCCTGGTTGTGTGGTAGTGCATATAGCCGGAGAGCGGCTCGGCGAGCGGTTCCAGCATTTCAAGGCCCGCCTGCGGTCCCCGGATCCTGGCGGCTACAACGGCCCTGTTCAGGCGCACTACGGGGGACGGCTGCAACACTTCCAGTGCGGTGTATAGACGCTCGATTTCCGCCCAATCGGTATCCCCCGGGGCCTTGGCTGCACAATGGACTGCGGCAATCGCCGCCTGGATTTGATAGGGTCCGGGCTTTCCGGTCCGCAATGCCTTTTCGATTAGGACCCGCGCCTCCGCGATCATATCGCGGTCCCACTTTGACCGGTCCTGATCGTCCAGCCTGACAAGCGAACCGGCTTGGTCGATACGGGCTGAGCGCCTGGCATGCTGCGACAGAAACAGAGATAGAAGGCCTATCACTTCTGGTTGGGCGGGAAACAGATTCAGCACCAGCCTGGCGAGGCGGATTGCCTCCTCGCACAATGTCGCGCGAATGTGGACGTCGCCGCCGGCTGAAGAATACCCTTCGTTGAACATCAGGTAGATCATTGCCGTGACCGCAGACAACCGGCTGTTGCGCTCGCTAAGGCTCGGTGTTTCCAGCCGGACCGCGATGGCGGCAGCCTTCTTCTTTGCACGGGTAATCCGCTGTTCCATGGCTTTCGGCTGGATGACAAAGGCGCGCGCGATTTCAGCAACGGACAGGCCGCCGATGACTTTTAGCGCCAGGGCAAGCTGGTCGTGGCGTGGTAATTCAGGCTGACAGCACATGAACACCAGGCGCAGCACATCATCGCGTATGGCCGAATTGTCGATGGCTTCAACAAGTTCGGTTTCGGTATCATCGCGTTCGCCGACAAGTTCCGGTAGCGGTCCGTCAACAAGGCGCTTTTCCTTGCGCAGAGCGTCAATGCCGGTCCGCTGTCCAACCCGGATCAGCCATGCCGCCGGGTCTCTTGGCAGTCCGTCACCGCTCCAGGCGCGGGTTGCACGCAAGCTGGCTTCCTGCAACGCGTCTTCAGCCAGTTCGAAACGCCTGAAATACCGGGTAAGCGCTGCAAGCGCGACGGGTCTTGCAGCGGCTATGTGTGCGGCAATTGCCGATTGTGCCGGTGCCTTAGCCATCATCTCCTGCGCCACGCAGCCAGGCAACCGGGCGGATTTCTACGCAAGCTGCATCCAATGGCAGGCGTTTGGCGATTTCGGTTGCCTGTTCGATTGTCTCTGCGTCGATCAGATAGAAGCCAAGGAGTTGCTCCTTGGTCTCGGCAAATGGGCCGTCGAGGACCATGACGGTCTCGCCCTTTTTGCGCAGTGTTACAGCGGATGCGGTACCCATCAGGCGCGCCACCGCACCAAGCTTGCCTTCGGCTTCGGTAACTTCCTGCATGGACTGATGCGCAGCGAGGATCGCCTCGCGATCCTTTTCCGTCAGGCGTTCAAACACACCCTCCACCGCATAAATCAACGCAGAATAATACATGCCAGTCTCCCTTTGCATGATTGTTCATCAGACAGGACGAAAGCAAAAGGGGAAATCCGACAATTCAAGATCAATTGATAGTGGTTTATGAATGGTCGTTCCGCGATGGCGGTGTGCGGCAATTCAGATTGTCGCCCGAAGTTTTGCGACAAAGCGGTCAAGTGCCGCGATTTCTTTTGCAGTCATGCGCAAGGCGGCCTTGGTCCGCCGGTAGACAAGGTCTTCGGCACAGGCTGCCCATTCGTATTTGACCAGATATCTTGCTTCGGCTTCGTGGAACCCGCCGCCGAAGTGGCGGCCAAGATCTTTCTCGCTGCTGGTGCCAGCCAGTATCTTTTCCGCATAGGTGCCGTACAAGCGGACATATCGCGCCGCTGCCCTTCGGTCGAGATAGGGATAGCGCGCCTGCAATTGCTCAACCATTGTGTCATAGCCATCCTGCGGAAAGTCGCCGCCGGGAAGGGTTGCAGCGCGAGTCCATGGTT
Source organism: Phyllobacteriaceae bacterium (assembly GCA_024645155.1). Classification (GTDB taxonomy): domain Bacteria; phylum Pseudomonadota; class Alphaproteobacteria; order Rhizobiales; family Rhizobiaceae; genus JAHEGF01. The sequence goes on from JAHEGF010000032.1 coordinate 16,335, forward strand.
CGCCTCGGGCGCCGATTGCATCCTCAATCATCCCGACCACTGCCTCCGACAGGCGGCGATAGGTCGTTATCTTGCCGCCGAAGATGTTGAGCAAGACGCCTTCATCTGTGGTGCCCTCCTGTTTGAGGACGTAATCGCGTGTCGCTTCCTGGGCCATTGTTGCTCCGTCATCATAGAGCGGGCGCACGCCGGAATAAGTCCACACGATATCGTCGCGGGTAACAGGCTTGATGAAATATTCGCTCGCGGCGGCACACAGGTAGTCGATTTCCGATTCGGAAATGGCGGCTTCGCCGGGCGCACCCGTATAGTCCCGGTCGGTGGTGCCAATCAGTGTAAAGTCTTCCTCGTAGGGGATTGCGAATATGATGCGCCCATCGGCATTTTGAAACATGTAGCACCGGTCGTGTTCAAACAGCCGGTTGACGACTATGTGGCTGCCCTGAACCAGCCGGACATTTTTCGGGTCGTTGTCGCCGACCGCAGCTGCAAGAACATCGTCGACCCAGGGTCCCGCGGCATTTACCAACAGGCGGGCGCGGACGGTTTCGCGTTTTGCCGTTTCGATATCCTCGACGGTGACAGACCAAGTGCCGGCGTCGCGCCGGGCACCGGTGACCCTTGTGCGCGGCCGGATGACGGCTCCGCGGTCCGCTGCATCGCGGGCATTGAGGACGACCAAGCGGGCGTCATTGACCCAGCAATCGGAGTATTCGAAAGCCTTTAAAAACATTGGTTTAAGCGGTTTGCCGGCAACATCTTTGCGCATGTCGATGGTTTTGGCCGGTGGCAGGCGTTTGCGGCCGCCGATATGGTCGTACAGGAACATGCCTAGCCGCAACAGCCAAGCGGGGCGCAAACCCTTGTGGTGGGGCAAGACAAACCGCAGGGGCCAGATGATATGCGGAGCCATCGCCCACAGCACTTCGCGCTCCTTCAGCGCTTCGCGCACAAGCCGGAACTCGTAATATTCGAGATAACGCAGGCCGCCATGTATCAGTTTGGTCGATCCCGAAGACGTTCCGCTGGCGAGGTCATTCATTTCCGCAAGAAAGACCGAATAGCCGCGTCCAGCCGCATCACGGGCGATGCCGCAGCCGTTTATGCCGCCGCCAATGACGAAAATATCATAACGATCTTCAGACGCGGCCGTCACCCCTTCGATTCCTCGCGCGCGGCCGGCTGGCCAGCAGAAGCCATGGCAAGCTGCAAGTCGACATCGCTCGCCTTGCAGATATCAATAATGGCATCGGGGGGCGGGGTATCTGTGACGAATGTGTCGATATCTGCCAGATGTCCGATCCGTACCGGTGCATTGCGTTCAAATTTCATGGCGTCGGCAACCAGGATGACGTGACGTGCCTGCTCGATGATCGCCTGGGCGACACGGACCTCGCGGTAGTCGAAATCAAGCAGCGATCCGTCCTCATCGATTGCCGACGCACCAATGACCGCAAAATCGACGCGAAACTGGCGAATGAGATCGACCGCGGCAGCTCCGACAATACCACCGTCGGAATGGCGCACGATACCGCCGGCAATAACGACCTCTGCTCCGGGCGCATCACGCAAGATGTTGGCGACATTGATGTTGTTGGTAATCGCCATCAGTCCCTGATGCTGCTTTAGGGCATGCGCCACCATCTCGGTCGTGGTTCCGATATTGAGAATGACCGAGGCATTGTCATGGATCAGCGATGCGGCCAGCTTTCCAATGGCCTGCTTGCCGCCGGCAGCCAGTTCACGGCGCGCTGCATAGGCATAATTGGTGATGCCGGACGGATAGACGGCGCCGCCGTGAACACGTTCGAGCTGGCGCCGGTCGCACAGTTCGTTGAGGTCCTTGCGGATCGTCTGCGCGGAAACGCCGAATTCATTGGACAGTCCATCGACATCGACGCGGCCTTGCGCCCGGGCAATATCAAGAATGTCTATCTGTCTAGGGTGCAGGGCGCGCACTGAAAATCTCCGACTTTCGTTTAAGTTTCGGTTTTACGCGGAAAATTTCGTAATATGCAAGTATTTTGTCTATTGACTTTCGTTTTGTAACGGAATTTGCTTCGGGTGCTCGTCCAATGAGCAAAATGCCGCCGGAACGAGCGGCGTATTCGTGGAGGAATATCAATGAAGAAATTATTGCTGACCTCGGCTGCTGCCGCGGCTATGACTGCCTATGCGGGTGTGTCATTTGCCGGAATGGCCGAAGCAGAGAAGTGGATCAATGACGAATTCCAGCCTTCGGTTCTGTCGATGGACGAACAGAAGGCGGAAATGCAGTGGTTTATTGATGCCGCCAAGCCTTTCGCCGGAATGGAAATCAATGTCTTGTCCGAAGGCATTCCGACCCATTCCTATGAGTCCGAGACGCTGACCAAGGCGTTCGAGGAGATTACCGGGATCAAGGTCAATCACCAGATTCTCGGTGAAGGCGAGGTTGTGCAGGCGGTGCAAACCCAGATGCAGACTAACCGCAACCTGTACGATGCCTATGTCAACGACAGTGATCTTATC
>JAHEGF010000033.1:0-13771 GCA_024645155.1 Phyllobacteriaceae bacterium
CACCGTCAATCGAAAACCGGTTGATCAAAAGCCACTTTGTAGACGCGTTGAGCGAACTCAATGCGCCGCAAATCGAAGCGTTCATTCGTGACACGCGGGTACTCGCCTTTGATGGCATAGCCGGCTTTCCGGACGACGCGAAGCGGGCTGCCGCTGACGCCCTTCGTGCGCTGCATGACACATCGGTGTTGGTGTTAACTGTGGTGGTGGTCTTTGCCGCACTGGCCGGATTGCTGTTTGCCTTGAAGAAAGTCTCGATGCCGTTCCGCGCCCGGACAGCAGTGGAAGCCATTTTTCGCGGATTTCTGATTGCCTGTTCGCTGATCGCAATTCTCACGACATTTGGCATTGTGCTCTCGCTGATATTCGAATCGCTGCGGTTTTTCCAGAAAGTACCATTGCTTGATTTTCTGTTCGGCATGCACTGGAGTCCGCAAAGCGCCTTTGAGGCAGTGGGCGGGGAAGGTTCCGGAGTCAATTCGACGGTCTTTGGAGCGATACCCCTGTTTACCGGTACGTTGCTAATCACGATCATCGCAATGCTTGTTGCAGCGCCGGTTGGTCTGATGTCGGCCATCTACCTGTCGGATTATGCTTCGGCCACGGTGCGTTCGGTGGCAAAGCCGTTGCTTGAGATCCTGGCAGGTATTCCGACAGTCGTCTACGGGTTCTTTGCTGCCTTGACCGTTGCACCGTTTTTCCGGACGACGGGCGAGAGCCTGGGTCTTGATGTCTCCTCGGAATCAGCGCTTGCTGCGGGCGTTGTCATGGGAATCATGATCATTCCGTTCGTTTCATCCCTTTCCGACGATATCATCAATGCCGTTCCGCAAGCACTGCGCGACGGATCGGCGGGGCTTGGTGCGACGAAGTCCGAAACCATAAAGAAAGTGGTACTGCCTGCCGCACTGCCAGGCATTGTTTCGGCACTGCTGCTGGCTGTCAGCCGGGCGATTGGTGAGACAATGATCGTGGTCATGGCGGCCGGGCTTGCCGCCAATCTGACGATCAATCCCCTTGAAGCCGTGACAACTGTAACTGTTCAGATCGTCACGCTCCTGATTGGTGACCAGGAATTTGATAGTGCCAAAACCCTGGCTGCGTTTGCTCTTGGCCTGATGTTGTTCGTGATCACGCTGACACTCAATATTATTGCGTTGCGCATCGTGCAGAAATACCGGGAACAATATGACTGATACGGTCCTGAATTCCGGCGGAATTCCAGGCAGGTCCGTTCACACGAATGACGGTGCCCGTGGCCGTCTGGCGCGCCGTTATACGGCAGAACGAAGGTTCAAATGGCTGGGCGCCGGTGCCGTGGCAGTTGCCATACTGCTATTGGGGGTCCTGCTTTCGACCATCGTAGTTCAGGCGGTTCCGGCCTTTCGTGCCAACTATCTGTTGTTGCCGGTCGACCTTTCAGAAAAAAATGTGGATTCCGCAAGGCCCGAGAACGCAGACTATGACGCGATCGTCCGCGACGGGCTATACAGGTTGCTTCCCGGCGTCACCTCGCGATCGGAAAAGCGGGCGTTGCGCGGCATTGTTTCATCAGCGTCCGGATTCTTGCTGCAACGCGATGTTGTTGCCGGCAGTACGCTTCGCGGTGGTGCAACAACCGTCGGAATCCCGCTCGATGATTTCGCCGATTTGTACATGAAAGGGCTTCTGGCCGAAAAGCAGACCGTTATCGAACTTGCCGGCGCGCCGTCGATCGCTGTCGATGGCGGCATGGCGTTGATTACAAACGCGCCGCAGATACTGGACGCGATTACGGCCCGTGGTGCCGGACGTGCCGGAGACGATGGCGGTATCCGGCTATCCGTGAAAGATCCGTCTTTTCTGGTGGAGACAGGCAGACTTGTTCTGAAGATCAAGACAGCATCGGCGGCCAGAACAGACGCAACCATACTTCACACAGTGCCAATGGCTGGAAGCAAGGCCACACAATTGCGCATTGTCGAAACACCGGAAAGCCAGCGCAAGATCTCCGATCAGGAGGTGGCGTGGCTCAATGACTTGCAGAACCGTGGAGCGATAGAAAGCCGCTGGAGTGAGCTTTTCCTTTTTTCAGGCGCGAGCCGCGAGCCGGAAATCGCCGGCATTTGGGGCGCAGTCGTCGGATCGCTGCTGACATTGATTGTCACATTGGCACTTGCGTTTCCGGTCGGAGTCGGCGCTGCCGTCTATCTTGAAGAATTTGCGCCCAAGAACCGCTGGACGCAGCTGATCGAGGTCAACATCAACAATCTGGCAGCCGTTCCATCAATCGTGTTCGGCCTGCTCGGTCTTGCCGTGTTTCTCAACTGGTTCAACCTGCCGCGGTCTGCGCCGGTTGTTGGCGGATTCGTGCTGGCGCTGATGACATTGCCGACAATTATCATTGCCGCGCGTGCCTCGTTGCGCGCGGTGCCGCTATCGGTGCGCGAAGCCGCCCTGGGTATTGGCGCATCGCGCGCCCAAACCGTGTTACATCACGTATTGCCACTGGCGATGCCCGGAATCATGACTGGCACGATTATCGGCATGGCGCAGGCGTTGGGTGAGACGGCACCATTGCTGATGATAGGTATGGTGGCTTTTATCGTCGATATTCCCGGCGGATTTACCGATCCGGCGACAGTGTTGCCAGTTCAGATTTTCATGTGGGCGGATTTCCCGGAACCGGCGTTCCGCCATAAAACGGCTGGTGCAATTCTTGTGTTGCTTGCATTTCTCGTACTGATGAACGCGCTAGCTGTGATTTTGCGCCGCCGCTTTGAACGCCGCTGGTAGCCGGAGGAAAGTGTGTTGGACATGAGTATTGCAAACCTGGATGTGGCCGCTACTCCCGCGGATACGGAAACGAGCGCGCAAACAGTCAAGATCAGCAGCCGGGAGGTTGACGTCTTCTATGGCGACAAACAGGCATTGTTCAGCATCAATCTGGATGTTCGCGAGAATATGGTCACCGCTCTGATCGGACCATCTGGTTGCGGCAAATCAACATTTCTGCGCTGCCTGAACAGAATGAATGACACAATCGACATTTGCAGGGTGAGCGGTGAAATCCGCCTCGACGGCGTTGATATTCACGATCCGCAGATTGACGTTGTCGAACTGCGGGCGCGGGTTGGAATGGTATTTCAAAAACCGAACCCGTTTCCAAAATCGATCTATGACAATGTGGCCTATGGCGCACGCATTCACGGATTGGCGCGAACCAAACCCGAACTTGACGAGATTGTCGAGACCAGCCTGCAAAAGGCGGGACTTTTGGGCGAAGTCAGGGACCGTCTTGATGAGCCCGGTACCGGCCTGTCGGGCGGGCAGCAGCAGCGATTGTGCATTGCGCGCGCGATCGCTGTCAGTCCGGAAGTCATCTTGATGGACGAGCCTTGTTCGGCACTCGACCCAATCGCAACGGCAAAGGTCGAGGAACTGATCAGCGAGCTTCGCACCAACTATACAATCGTGATAGTGACGCATTCGATGCAGCAGGCTGCCCGGGTGTCACAGCGCACGGCGATGTTCCATCTTGGAATTCTGGTTGAAGTAAACGACACAGACCGGATGTTTACAAATCCCGACGATGAGCGCACGCGAGACTATATTACCGGCCGGTATGGATGATGGTGTCTGATGGCGAATGACAAAATGGGAAAAGCGAAAATCCTTGTCGCCGAAGACGAGGAAGCACTGGGCATCCTGCTGCGCTACAATCTTGAAGCTGAGGGCTATTCTGTGGAGATCGTCGAACGCGGCGATGAGGCCGAATTGCGCCTCAATGAGAATCCTCCCGATCTGCTGGTGCTCGACTGGATGATTCCCGGCGTGTCCGGCATTGAACTGTGCAGGCGAATCCGCCAGGCAAAGGACATATCGACGTTGCCGGTGCTCATGTTGACCGCCCGCGGCGAAGAAGGCGACCGGGTTCGCGGGTTGTCGACCGGTGCCGACGACTACATGGTCAAGCCGTTTTCGATGGCTGAATTCATTGCGCGTGTCCGGGCCTTGCTGCGCCGGTCAAAACCCGAGATTCTGGCGAATGTCCTGTCCGTATCCGATATCGTGCTTGATCGTGAAACACACCGGGTATTCCGCAGCGAAACGGAAATCGCCCTTGGCCCTACCGAGTTTCGCCTTCTGCAATTCCTGCTGCAGAATCCCGGTCGCGTATTTTCGCGTGGCCAGCTTCTCGACAATGTTTGGGGAGATACCGTCTATATCGATGAACGGACGGTCGATGTTCATATCGGGCGGTTACGAAAAGCGATCAATGCTGGCGATGCCGTCGATCCGATACGCACGGTTCGCGGCGCTGGATACTCCATTCGGGAGAACTGAACGAAACGGGGCTGCCACCTTGACCTTGGCGGCGGGCCGTGGTGTTTCAACTTGTTTGATGCCCACGCTAAAAGGCCCAAAACCATGCACGATGCCGCGATACGGGGGCTGGCCCGTGATCTTAGGAACCGGGCCGAAGCCGGCAATCCGATACGAATCGGCCTGATCGGTTGCGGCGAGATGGGAACGGATATCGTGACCCAGGTTGCACGTATGCCCGGGCTCGAAATCGGCGCGATTGCCGAGCACAAGGTCGAAAGCGCGTTGGAAGCGGTGTCACTGGCTGGCAGCGGCATCAAGGCGGAAGAGGCGGAAACGGCGGTGGAGATTACCGCGGCGATCGAGGCCGGCAGGATACCGGTATCGCCTGATGCCGGCGCGGTTGCCACACATCCTATGGTCGATGTGGTCATTGACGCGACCGGCAAGCCCGGTGTGGGCGCAGAGATCGGCCTGGCAGCTATGGAGGCGGGCAAGCATCTGGTCATGATGAATGTCGAGGCTGATGTGACAATCGGTGCATTTCTGAAACAGGAAGCGCAGCGCCTTGGCGTCATTTATTCGCTAGGCGCAGGCGATGAACCATCGGCCTGCATCGAACTGATCGATTTTGTTACGGCACTGGGTTTCCCGGTGATTTGTGCAGGCAAGGGCAAGAACAATCCACTCAATCACAATGCGACGCCAGACGCCTATGAGGACGAAGCGGCGCGCCGCAACATGAACCCGCGCATGCTCGTGGAGTTTGTTGACGGTTCAAAGACAATGGTCGAAATGGCTGCCATTGCCAACGCCACCGGCCTGTTGCCAGACAAGCCCGGCATGCACGGCCCTTCTGCCACACGTGACGAACTGGCCAAGGTTCTGATACCCGAAGCCGACGGCGGGGTGCTAGGCGCGGCAGGCCGGGTGGATTTTTCCGTGGGCAAGGGTGTCGCTCCTGGTGTCTTTGTAATCATCAAAGCCCCCCATCGACGCATCCATGAGCGCCTTGCCGACCTGAAAATGGGCGTTGGTCCGTACTACTCTTTTTTGCGGCCATACCATCTGACAAGTCTGGAAGTGCCTTTGACGTGCGCAAGAATTGCGCTTTATGGCAAAGCGGACATGCAGCCGCTTGACCGGCCTGTTGCCGAAGTTTGTGCGGTTGCCAAAAAGGATCTGAAAGCCGGCGACCGGCTCGATGCAATAGGCGAATACACCTACCGCGCCTGGATAATGACAACTGACGAAGCGCGGGCCGCCGGGGCGATCCCGTGCGGCATACTGGAGGGAGGCACTGTAACGGCGCCAATAGCCAGGGGCGAATTGATTACCAGATCGAATGCGCTGCCTGATCAAAGTGCGAAAATCGTGGTACTGCGCAACCGCCAGGATGCGATTACTGGCTGATTATATACGATCTTAACTAACCGATTAAGATTTTGGCAGCGTTCCTGATGGACCGTGCCGCCCAAGCTCCGGCAGTTGCCTTTTTGGTGTCCGGGCGCGGCGGAAGGGATTATCATGGATCGGTCTCCGTTGTCGTTTTCCTTCGACATCGGCACGAACTCCATCGGCTGGTGTGTGCTGAATCTGGACAAAACCGGCAATCCGTGCGGCGTGGTTGCCTGCGGGGTCCGGGTGTTCCCGGGTTCGGTAAGAGGCCGCGTAGCAAAACCGGCGGTGCTTGAACGAAAAGCTGCCCGTTCGGCGTCGCGGCGCCGTGACAGGTTCGTGCGCAGGCGAAAGGCAACCGCTCGTGCCTTGGTGGAGATAGGGCTGCTGCCGGAAAAAGCGAGCGCCTATGAAAAGGTGGTCAGGGCCGGCGGAGACCGTCCTTGCGGCGGCATTTCACCTTGTGATCCATATGTTCTGCGGGCCCGGGCACTTCATGATCGCCTTGAGCCTTTCGAAATCGGCCGTGCGTTGATGCATTTGGCCAAACGCCGGGGCCGAAAAAGCCGGCGTATGGGCGGGACATGCAGGACAACCGGGCTTCCGGGCCCGGATCTTGCCAAAAGGCGGGTCGATGGCCTCGAAGTTCGAAACAGGGCTTTTCGGAACCCGCGCTGGACCACGGAACCAGATCTGCCGTTGGTGACCCGGGAGGCAACTGAACGGGAATTCGCAGAAATCTGGACCGCCCAGAGCAAATTTTATCCGGATATCCTGACACCGGCGCGATGTGCGCGGCTGTTTCGAATCGTGTTTCATGAAAGAGATGTAAAAATCCCGCCGCCGGGGAATTGTCGCATCATATTACACGAGTGCCGCGCGCCCCGTGTTTCCCGGGTATTCCAGCGCTTCCGCCTGCTGAAGGAACTGAATGACCTTCGGCTGGCGGAACGCGGCGGAAAAACGCGCATATTGACGTTGAGGGAACGAAACATTCTGCATGAACTGATGCAGCATGAAACCTTTGTTTCTTACGGGGAAATGAAGCGCGCGTTGCAGCTTTCGCCGGATACCTCCTTCAGCCGCGAAGTTACCGGTTCGACGGGAATTTTCGGCAGCCGGTCTGACCATTCCAGGCGCCTCGACGGCTACGGCCGCTATGGGCAAACCGCACTTATGGCCCTGATTAGACACCTTGAAAAAGATGTCATCAGCGAAACTGAAGCGCTTCAGCTTGCCGGACTGGATAAAGGCGACAATCGGCAACATCGCAAAGCCTTTGATCTATTGCCGCCCTATCCCGAAGTACTGGTTCGCCACCTGCCGGGACAGTGCGCGGATGATGGCCACTCCGGAATAGGCAAGCAGTTGCGATTGGCAAATACCACCGTTCACGTTGCGCTCAATCAACTGCGCCGGGTGGTCAACCGGCTTATTACCCGGTTTGGAAATCCCGAAAACATTGCCATCGAGATGGCACGCGACATAAGGAGTTCGGCTCCTGAAAAGGCCGCAATAAATCTCCTGGCAGGCGAAAAGAACCGCAGGGCGGCAGACTTTTCCTTGCGGTTCTCTGAATTGCGCAGACGCATACCGGACCTGGCAGACAACCGGGTGAACCGGAAAAAAGTGCGATTGTGGGAACAGCTTGATCAGGGAGATGCCCATAACAGGCGATGTGTCTATACCGGGAAGCGAATTGGCGAAAAGGCACTATTTTCGACGGAGGTGGAACTTGACCACATTCTTCCATATTCACGCACACTCGACAGCAGCCTTGACAACATGATCGTGTGCCTGGCCGCAGCCAACAGGGTCAAGCATGATCGTGCACCATCCCTGGTCGGCGAATGGGAAGACTGCCAGAAGGGTATTTCGAGCCGTGTCCTGAACCTGCCCGAGACAAAGCGCTGGCGGTTTTTCCAAGGGGCGTTCGACAGATTTGAGCGGGAGGAAGGGTTTTCACCGCGACAATTGTCGGATACCCGCTATCTGGCCCGGCTTGCACGCGAGTATCTCGATTGCCTGTTTGATCGTCGGTCTACCCGATCTCCGTTTCGCGGCGTGCGGGTCGTCCCGAGCAGGGTCACCGCAAAACTGCGCCGGTGCTGGCGGATGGATAATCTGGCAGGTCCAAGATCTGGCGGTTACGGAGCGTCCTCGAAATCGCGCAACGATCACCGGCAACATGCGGTTGATGCAGCGATCATCGGTGTTGTCACGCCGCATTTGTTCCGCAAGATTGCCGGGGCCACGGCTTACCGCCACTCCGGCCGATCCGGTTTGATGCCGCAAATGCCCTGGCCAGAGTTTCGCACCGAAGTGCTGCGCCATATGTCAAATGTCATTGTGAGCCACAAGGCAGATCATGGCACCTTGCCGGTGCAGCAGGCCGGATCCAGCAGTGCCACAGCCGGAAAACTGCATAACGCGACAGCCTACGGTCCGACATGCGAGACCGCCGGCAGCGGGCTTCCGCTGGTAACGGTCCGCAAACCATTTTTGGCCCTGGCTCGTCACGACGTTTGTAAGATACGGGACCTTGAACTGCGCAACAGGTTGAGCGCCGCGATAGCCGGCAGCAATGGACGGGATATCAAAAATGTGTTGGCTGATTTTCGCGCCACAGATGCGGTCTGCCGCAATATCCGACGTGTACGGCTGATAACCGCAATGCGGGTTGCGGAGATTCGTGACGGTCAGGGGCGGGTGTTCAAATGCTGCAAGGGCGATTCCAATCATCGCGCCGACATCTGGGAATTGCCTGATGGAAAATGGGTCTCGGAAGTGGTGACAATGCACGCGGCGCATCAACCGGGCTGGCGGTCGTCCATTCGCGCCAGGCACCACAATGCGCGAAAGGTCATGACCTTGCATCGCAATGACATGATCGCCTTTTCGAACAGGGATGACCGCAACGAAACCGAGGTCGCAAGGGTAGTCAAGTTCACGCGCGACGGGCGCATGTGCTTTGTCCGTCACAATGAAGCCGGCAATCTGAAAGCGAGGGATGGCGATACGGATGATCCGTTTCGCTACATTGTCATGGTTGCGTCCACACTGAAATTGCTGGAGGCCAGGCGCATCCGTGTCGATGAAATCGGTACGATTTCGGACCCCGGGCCCCGATGACGGCAACCCCGAACAACACAAACCCGAGCGGACGGCCGCATTATCCGAATTGCCGACAAGAAAATGCGCCTGACCGCTGGAAAGATGCTGCGCGAATTGTGTAAACGGTTGGGATGGTTGATCGCACACGTGTTTCGCAACTAGCCCTTTGGTCGATCTTTATCGCCTTCGCGGTCATGGGCGTAAAATTCATAGCATGGCAAATCAGTGGTTCGATTGCCCTTTTTTCAGATGCGCTGGAATCGATCGTAAATGTCGTTGCAGCAGCAATCGCCTGGTGGACCATTCGCATAAGCCTGAAACCTGCCGATACCAGCCATCCATTCGGGCATCACAAGGCCGAATATTTTTCGGCGGTCATCGAGGGAGTTCTGGTTGTCGTTGCCGCTCTCCTGATTTTTCGTGAAGCCGTACCTGCAATCCTGTCCGATCATCACCTTGAGGCACCCGGTGCCGGGATGGCAGTCAATGCGGCAGCGGCAGCTGTCAACGGATTTTGGGCATGGCTTCTGATTTCCACCGGGCGCCGCGAAAGGTCTCCGGCCCTGTCTGCGGACGGCCAGCATATTCTCGCCGATGTCGTGACATCGGTCGGCGTATTGATAGGGTTGGCACTGGCGATCCTGACCGGTTGGAGCATACTCGATCCTTTGATGGCACTGGTTGTCGGGGTCAATGTACTGCGCGAGGGCTGGAAAGTGATAGCGTCGTCAATCAGCGGACTCATGGACAGCGCTCTTGACGGCACCGAAATCGACCTGATCAACAAAACGATCCTGGAAAACTCACTTGGCGCCCTAGAGGCTCATGACATCAAAACCCGGACTTCTGGCGCTGTTTCGTTCATCGAATTCCACCTGGTCGTAGATGCTTCGATGAGCGTTGCCGATTCCCACGTGATCTGTGACCGGCTGGAATCGGCTCTTAAAACCGCAGTTCCCGGTGCTGTGGTTACGATCCACGTCGAACCGGATCACAAGCGGAAGAACAGCGGTGTGGAAATCGTGCCGCAAAAATGACCGGCGGGCAATCGTAACGAGCGGAGGCGGCCATTCATTAAATCTGTGCGATAATACTGTCTGCAACCGATCGACAACATGCCCGGTCGCTGAATATCAGCGGGCTTGCAACAGCCGTTCCAGATATTCCTTTTCCAGACGCGGTGCCAGGTTGTCGCCCAAGCGCTTGCGGATAGCTTCAAGAATGCGCCGTGCGCGCTGAACATCGATTTCGTCGGGCACCTCTACGCCACTTCCGAAATCCGGGCCATTTGTGGCGCGCGGCCGCCCCAAAGGATCGCGGTTTGCCCGGCGGTTCAATGTGCCGTCATCTTCGCTGCCACCATTTTCGCCCTGCATGGCCTGCTGCATCTGTTCCATCATGCCTTGGGCACCACGGCGCAAAGCATCAAGGGCCTGTTCCTGTTCGCCTATAGCTTCGCCGCTGTCGGCCCGTCCAAGCGCATCGCCTGCACGGCCCATGGATTCACCGGCCTGGCCAAACTCATTGCCGGGGTCGATTCCCATACCCTCAAGGTCCTTCAAGAATTCTCCGAGTTCGCCGCGCAGTTGTCCCTGCCCCTCCTGAAGTTGGCGCAGTGCTTCGGCAAACTCGTCGGCGCTCATTCCACCCTGGCCCTGCTGGTCTCCGGGGGTCTGGCCTTGCTGTTGTTCGCGTTGACCGCGGTCGGTTCCGGGCCGGCGTTGCTGGTTGCGGAATGTCTCGTTCATCAGCTCCTGCTGGCGCTGCATCATTTCGCCAAGCTTGTTCATCTGCTCGCGCATTTGGCCGCGCTGGCCGTCGCTGCGGTCCTGCATGTGCCGCCCAGCCTGCAGGTTGTTCATCATGTTTTCCAGCTGGGAAAGCAGTTCCTGGGCCTTGTCGCGGGCACCGGATTTTGCCAGTTCCTCAATCTGATCCATCAACCTGTCAAGATCCGACTGACGCAGTTCCTGCCCGTTCGGTGTCATCGGCTGGGCCAATTCGGGATTTTCCAGTGCGCGTTTTGCCAGTTCGCGCATGAAATCCTGCATGGCTTCGCGCAACTCGGCCATCAACTGTTCGATCTCAGCATCGCTGGCTCCATCTTCCAGCGCCTGCTTCAATGCTTCCTGCGCATCGCGCAGGCGTTTTTCGGCGGCTGACAGATCGCCATCCTCAATGCCACGTGCGACTTCCCACAAATAGTCAACAACTGCCCGCAACTCGTCGTCGGTTTCAGCAAGCTCCAAACGGGTCCGCGCACTTGTCAGTGCCAGAAAATGGGCCTTGTTCGGTATCGTGTCTTCCGGCCGGATGGTAATCGCATCCATCAGGGTCATTACCCATGGCTTGCTGTTGGCATCCAGTGCTAGTTCCCGGCGCTGTTCGATGACGGCTTTTGCAAGGGGATTGGTAAAAATCCGCGCGGGCAGGACCAATGTCTTTTTTTCCGATTTCCCGGACTGACCGGCGTCGTCAATTGCGTCAAGCTGGATGGATACGGCGCTACCGGCCCATGGGTGTTCCGTCAGGTCACGCAGGGTACGAGATTCGGTAATGCGCGCACCGCGGCGCGGTAAAGAAAGCGGCATTTCGGGCGGGCCGTAAAGCGGCCGGGTATCCGGAGATACTGATTCTTCCGGCTGGTCGATGGCAGCGTGCGCTTCGGCAATGCCATAGTCATCTTCTGCGATATAGGACAGTTGCAAGGCACCGCTTACAGCCCGCTTGGGTTCACCGTTGAAGCGGATTTTGGGGGGCGCATCGAGAACGATGGTGAATTGCCAGCTGTCGATCGCGCCGGACCGGGACGCGACCGAGATATTGCCGTCGCGGGCAAGCTGGTATTCGAACTGTTTCGCCGTGAGGACCGGCGAACCGCTTTCAGATCTTTTCTGTTCGGTTGCTGTTTCAATTGCGGTAATGGCGCCATTGGAATCTGTAAAGGAAAGGGTTTCATCACCGGCCCCCCCGGATACCCGAACCGTTACCACGCTGCCTGCAGGAACGGTGAACAGTTCGCGGGTCTGGTTGCCCTTCGATGTCAGGAATATTGGAGCACGGGAGGTGTAGACGGGCGGCGTCGCCCAGGCATCAATGCGCGGCGGAACGCTGCTTGCGACATCGTGGACGTGAAAGGCATCGGTCAGGCGCCCTCCTGTGGGGCTAGCGGAATAGGCAAAGGCAATGACCGCGAGCAGGACAATCGCGCCGCGAGTTGCAAACGGATCGCGGGCAGGTACGCCGGTACGCGGAAGGTCCGGCTCGAGGTTTTTTAGATCGCGCGCCATGCGGCGCTTGTGTTCCAGCCAAAGGACTTGCGAAAATTCGCCGGCGCCGGTGGACAAATTGTCGGTCTGGCTTGAAACCGGAGCGTGAACGAGGCGGTTGTTCTTCTCTAGGCGCCGGTCGACGCTCTTGTCTTCAGGCCAGCGGAAATGGCGCAACCGTGTCAGGGCGCCGATTATTGCTATGGCAAAGACCGAAACACCAGCGACGCGGATAGTGTCTGGAACAAGTCGGAACAGGCCGAACCACGAGATCGCTGCAAACAGCATAGCAAAAAGAAATGCAGGAAGAACCAATGGCCACAGGCGTTCGAAAACCATGGCTAATCGAGTTGCGGCGCGGACAGCCGACAGGCTGAGCGCTAGTGGCAGCATATCGTTTTTTTCCCTGCTGTTCACCTTGACCACGCAGTTATTCCACCACGAGATTCGTGCTGGCTCTACCCTAGAATACCATCAAAACAGGCAAAGACGAGGCCAACCACAAAAATGTGACCATTTCCTCGTGCGGGCGTCACAACCAGTCCGGAACGGAGTCCAGTGCAATCAATGCAGCATAGTCCGTGCGCGGGCGCACGACGTGGAAACGGTCTCCGTCGACCAGGACTTCAGGGATCAGCAGGCGCGAATTGTAAGTGGAGGACTGGACTGCACCGTATGCTCCGGCCGACCCCACTGCCAGCAGGTCTCCGGGGTTCATCCGCGGCAGGTCGCGGTCATGCCCGAGGAAGTCACCGGTTTCGCAAACGGGGCCAACAATATCGGCCAAGATGCGCGGATGGTCGTCAGGATGCACGGCGACCGGCCTAATCTGGTGATAGGCATCGTAGAGGGTCGGCCTTATCAGGTCATTCATCGCGGCATCAACAATGACGAAGTTTCTTGCATCGCCTTCTTTCAAGTAAAGTACGCTGGCCACAAGGATCCCTGCATTTCCGACGATCAACCGCCCGGGTTCGAAAATGACCTGAAGCCCGAGCGTTGACACATGCTTTTTCACGACGTCGGCATAGGCGGATGGAAGCGGTGGCGGATTGTTGTCGTCGCGATAGGGGATGCCAAGCCCGCCGCCAAGATCTATGTGCCTGATGGCGTGGCCTTCGGCGCGCAGTGTTCCAACCAGTTCGCATAGCAGTTGTATGGCATGGTCAAACGGCTCCAACTCGACGATCTGACTGCCGATATGCATGTCGATACCGGTGGCGTTGACACCTGGAAGGCGGGCAATTTCGTCATACGCATGATGGGCACGCTGCCAGGGAATGCCGAACTTGTCCTCCGCCTTGCCCGTGGAAATCTTCTTGTGGGTTCGGGCATCGACATTTGGATTAATCCGCAGCGACACGGGAGCAACCACACCTTTCGCGCTGGCCCTTTGCGACAAAAGCTGCAATTCGGGTTCGGACTCGACATTGAAACAGTGAATGCCCGCCTCCAGCGCAGCATCCATTTCGCCCGCCGTCTTGCCCACGCCTGAAAACACGATTCTGGCGGCGGGAATACCGGCAGCAAGCGCGCGCCGCATCTCGCCCTCGGAAACAACATCGGCGCCTGCGCCCAGGTTACCCAGTATCTTCAGGACCGCCTGGTTGGAATTGGCCTTCATGGCATAGCAGACCAGTGTATCCAGACCGGCAAATGCATCACGGAACACTTGGTAATGGCGG
>JAHEGF010000033.1:13795-18783 GCA_024645155.1 Phyllobacteriaceae bacterium
ACGTGAATAGCAGTAAAAGGGGGTCCCGACTTCGCCGGCAATAACCGGCAATGGGACATCCTCGGCGTATAAAACACCATCACGGTACTGAAAATGGTTCACGGCTGATTCCTGCCCGGAACTAAGGCGCTATTCAATGAGGCCATCAAGAAGAAAGGGGCGGTCCGGTTCTTCGTCCGTTTTTTTTGTCGATGCGGATTGTGAAGTTTCCTGATCGGCTGCAGTGGCATTGCTAGTTGCCCTGGAAGGGGTTTCCAGTGACCCACGCCGCCCGCAGCCGGTCACAGCAGACACTCCCAACGCAAGTGCCAAAATCGTCATCGCAGTTTTGTTCGCCATCATCTGAACCCGAAACCGTTTGCTAGCCGCTTTCTAGCGGAAACACGAAAGATTTGCACCCGCTTTTGCCGGTGCGGCCCTAAGCCTTTGCAAGGCGCCTTTTCCAGGCCTTGACCTGTTTGCGCACATTCACGGGCGCGGTGCCGCCATATGAGGTGCGGCTCTTGACAGATTTTGCTACCGACAGAACCGAAAAGACATCCTGAGTGATGTCGGGGTGAAGCGATTTCAGATCATCAATCCCCAGTTTATCCAGGGCACAGCCGCGTTCTTCCGCAAGTGCCACCGCCCGCCCGGTAACGTGATGGGCATCACGGAAAGGCATGCCCAAACTGCGCACCAGCCAGTCGGCGAGATCGGTTGCGGTGGAATAGCGGCTTCCGGCCGCCTTTTTCATGGCAGCCTTGTTGACAGTCAAATCACGGACCATGCCGGTCATCGCGGTCAGCATGAGGTCGAGGGATTGGGCGGCATCAAATATGGCTTCCTTGTCTTCCTGCATGTCCTTTGAATAAGCCAGCGGAAGTCCCTTCATCACGGTCAGCAGTGCAAGCAGATGGCCGTTTATACGGCCGGTCTTGGCTCGAACCAGTTCGGCGGCGTCGGGATTGCGCTTTTGCGGCATGATCGAAGAACCAGTTGAGAATGCATCGGACAGTTGAACAAATCCGAATTGCGGCGTCGACCAGATCACGATTTCCTCTGCCAGACGCGACAGGTGCATGGCACAGGTTGCAGCCATTGCGAGAAATTCGATTGCAAAATCACGGTCGGAAACCGTGTCGATCGAATTGGCTGTCGGAGCAGAAAAGCCGAGCGCCTTTGCCGTTTGGTGGCGGTCAACCGGAAAACCGGTTCCGGCAAGTGCAGCTGCACCGAGCGGACATTCATCCATCCTTGCCAATGCGCCGGAAGCGCGGGAGCGGTCACGAGACAGCATTTCAACATAGGCGAGGCAATGATGGCCGAATGTGACCGGTTGTGCGGTCTGTAGATGGGTAAATCCGGGCATGACGGTCGCCGCGTGTTCTTCCGCGCGGTCGACAAGCGCCTTCATCAGCGCGTTTTGCGAGGCAATCGTGTGTTGCAGCTCTTCCCTGACCCAAAGTCTGAAATCAAGTGCCACCTGGTCGTTGCGCGATCGCGCCGTATGCAACCTGCCGGCCGCATCCCCAATGATTTCCTTCAACCGCGCCTCGATATTCATATGGATGTCTTCAAGAGACCGGGAAAACTGAAAGGTTCCGCCTTCAATCTCTGACAGAATCGTGTTCAATCCGTGAGCGATCTTGTCGTGGTCCTGTTTGCCGATTATGCCAGTGTCGCAAAGCATGGCGGCGTGAGCCAGCGAACCGCGAATGTCCTGGGCGTAGAGTTTGCGATCGAAATCTATCGACGCGTTGATCGCTTCCATGACGGCATCGGGCCGGGAAGCAAATCTGCCTCCCCACATCGCATTGCTGAACTTTTGGTCGCTCATGGTACTTTTGGTCTCCGGAGACGCAGTTGGTGGAACAAAAACAATCGGGCTCTTTAATCAGGATTATAATTATAGCGGTCGTGGCGGCAGTGGCCGGCGCGGTCATCGGCGCGATAGCCCTATACGTGATGGACAACCGATCTGGCAATGCACCCTTGGCCGGGATCAAGGCCGATAGTTCGGAGTGCGCGGCCGCATCAGCGCTGGCAAAACGTGTTGGTGAAGCTGCTGCCGGAGACATCGCGGCAATGCGGGGTGCCGATCGTGCAATCTCGCTTTCCGGCCTGCGCTTCAATGATCCGGACGGCAAACCGGTGACGCTTGGTTCTATGCGCGGCAAGGTCTTGCTGGTGAATTTGTGGGCCACCTGGTGCGCACCGTGCCGCGAAGAGATGCCGGCGCTCGCAAAGCTGCAATCGCGCAAAGGCGGACCGGATTTTTCGGTCGTGGCTATCAACATCGATACCGGTGGGGACGAAAAGCCTAAGGCCTTTCTCGAACAGATCGGCGTCGAAAATCTTGCCTATTACCGCGACGCGTCGATGGGTGTTTTCAATGATCTGAAAGCTCAGGGCTTGGCCTTCGGATTGCCGGTAACGCTTTTGGTAGGGCGAGATGGTTGCCTTTTGGCAGCCATGAATGGTCCGGCAGACTGGGGTGGAAGCGACGCGGCCCGGCTAATTGAGGCGGCGCTAGCAGGCCCTTGAGTTTCCGGGCTGCCGGCTTATCGAGTCGGTACCGGTACATCGCCGCGGTAGTCATAAAATCCGCGATCGGTTTTGCGGCCAAGCCAGCCGGCTTCTACATATTTCACCAGCAGCGGGCAGGGCCGGTATTTCGAATCGGCCAGTCCGTCATGCAGCACCTGCATGATGGAAAGACAGGTATCGAGACCAATGAAATCGGCCAGTTGCAACGGACCCATCGGGTGGTTTGCGCCCAGTTTCATCGCGGTATCTATCGCTTCAACGGAGCCTACACCTTCATAGAGTGTGTAGATTGCCTCGTTGATCATCGGTAGCAGAATGCGGTTGACAATGAATGCCGGGAAATCTTCGGCAACGGTGATTGTCTTGCCAAGATGCGAGACAAAATCCCTTGCAGTCTCGAAGGTTACATCTTCGGTTGCGATGCCGCGCACCAGTTCGACCAGGTGCATGACCGGGACCGGATTCATGAAATGGATGCCGATGAAGCGTTCGGGCCGGTCGGTTTGTGCCGCAAGGCGCGTGATCGAGATGGATGACGTGTTGGTTGCCAGGATCGCTTCGGGATTAAGCTTGGGACAAATCTTTGCAAAAATCTTGCGCTTGACGGTCTCGTCTTCGGTCGCCGCCTCAATCACGAGATCGGATGTTGCCAAGCCATCAATGTCGCCGGTTGCCGAGATTCTCGCCATGGCTTCCTTGCGAGCCTTCTCTTCCAGTTTACCCGAAGAGACCTGACGTGCGAGATTGCCCGAGATTGTCGCGATCCCGTTTTTGATTTGATCCTGCGACAGATCATGCAAAAGCACATTGTACCCTGCAACTGCTGCTACATGGGCGATTCCAGCGCCCATCTGGCCGGCACCGATGATACCGACGGTCTTGATTGTCCCGGTCATTGTCCTAATCCTGTCGTGGCCGCTTATTGCAGCACGCTTTTTGTTGCAGTGCAATGTAAAAGGCCGGGGCCGGATGAGTCCAGCCCCGGCCATACGGGAAATAGTTATCCATTCCGGACGGTCAAAGGGCTTTTTCAAGCTCCGGCAGGACGTCGAACAAATCCGCCACCAGTCCATAGTCGGCGACCTGGAAGATCGGTGCTTCCTCATCCTTGTTGATGGCGACGATGACCTTGGAGTCCTTCATGCCGGCTAGATGCTGGATCGCACCGGAAATTCCGCAGGCAATGTAAAGGTCAGGAGCAACGACCTTGCCGGTCTGGCCGACCTGCCAGTCGTTGGGTGCGTAACCGGCATCGACCGCAGCGCGCGATGCGCCGATGGCTGCACCGAGCTTGTCGGCAACGGGCACGATGAATTCCTGAAATTTCTCTGCAGAGCCGAGCGCCCGGCCACCGGAAATGATGATCTTGGCCGATGTCAGTTCCGGGCGGTCGCTCTCGGACAGCCGGTTTTCGACAAAACTCGACAAGCCGGGGTCGGCAGCCGGAGTAAGGTTTTCAACTGTTGCCGATCCGCCTGCAGCTGTAGCCGCAAACGACGCAGTGCGAACGGTAATGATCTTTTTCGCATCGGTTGCCTGCACAGTCTGGATCGCATTGCCGGCATAGATCGGACGCTGAAAGGTGTCTGCGGCATCCACGGCGACAATTTCGGATATCTGCATTGCATCAAGCAAAGCGGCAACACGCGGCATGACGTTTTTGCCCATCGTTGTCGCCGGGGCGATAATTGTGTCGTAACTGTCGGCAATTGCAACGATTGCAGCGGCCAACGGTTCTGCCAACCGCTCGGCAAGTGCATCGGATTCGGCCAGCAGAACCTTTTTGGCTCCTGCGAGTTTGGCGGCAGCGTCGGCCGCTGCTTTCGCGCCCTTTCCGGCAACCAGAATATGGACATCACCACCAATCTGGCTGGCGGCGGTCATCGCTTTCGCGGTCTGATCGGAAAGCGTTTCGTTGTCGTGTTCGGCAACTAGTAGAATAGTCATTGGATTGTTCCTTGAAAATTAGCTGCTCAGATAACGCTGGCTTCATTTTTCAGCTTGTCAACAAGCTCGGCGACCGATCCGACCTTGACGCCGGCCTTGCGGCCTTCCGGCTCGACAGTCTTGAGAACCTTCAGGCGCGGCGTGGTATCAACGCCGTAGTCTGCCGGTGTTTTTTCATCAAGCGGCTTTTTCTTGGCTTTCATGATATTTGGAAGCGAAGCATAGCGCGGCTGATTGAGGCGCAAATCCGTCGTAACCACAGCGGGCATGGAAATTGAAACGACCTGCAAACCGCCATCGACTTCACGCGTAACCTTTGCCTTGCCACCCGCGATCTCGACCTTGGAGGCAAAAGTGCCCTGGCTCCAGCCAAGCAAGGCCGCGAGCATCTGTCCGGTCTGGTTGGCGTCGTCGTCGATGGCCTGTTTTCCGAGAATGACCAGTTCCGGTTTTTCCTCATCGACAATGCCCCTGAGGATCTTGGCAACTGCCAACGGCTCGGTCGCATCATC
>JAHEGF010000034.1:0-14789 GCA_024645155.1 Phyllobacteriaceae bacterium
TTTATTGCCTCGCTGCTTGGCATCCGCAACGTCGTGCTTGCGGTCAACAAGATCGACCTTGTCGATTACGAGCAAACGACCTTCGAAAATATTGTTTCCGATTTCCAGGAATTCGCTCAGGTGCTTGGTTTTGAGCATGTCATGGCCATCCCCTTGTCTGCGCGCTATGGCGACAATGTCACAACCCGCTCGGACAAAATGCAATGGTATGGCGGACCGACATTGCTCGAACATCTTGAAACGGTTCCGGTGGGAAATGATGCCGTTTCCCGGCCCTTTCGTTTTCCCGTCCAGTATGTGAACAGGCCCGATCCTGATTTCCGCGGATTTGCGGGCACCGTCGCGTCGGGCACCGTTTCCAGGGGCGACGAAGTGGTGATCGCGAAGTCGGGCAAGGTGTCACGCATCAAACGGATTGCCAGCTTTGCCGGGGACCTCGATACCGCCAGCGAGGGAGAGGCGGTCACGTTGGTGCTCGAAGATGAAATCGAAGTCTCACGCGGAAACATGCTGGTTCCGCCTGATGCGCGCCCTCACGTAGCCGACCAGTTCATGGCCAATGTGGTCTGGTTTGACGAACATGCGCTGCTGCCGGGACGGTCATACATTCTGCAGACGGAAACCGACAAGACCAACGCAACAATAACCGATCTCAAGTATCGCATCGACGTCAACACGTTTTCTCATGAGGCAGCAAAATCCATCGACATGAATGAGGTCGGGATTTGCAACATTGCCACCCAATCACCGCTGGTATTCGACACCTATGAGGAAAACCGGGTAACTGGCGCTTTCGTTCTAATCGACCGCCTGACCAATGCGACGGCAGGGGCGGGGATGATTGTCCATCCACTGCGCCGTGCGTCCAACGTTCATTGGCAGGCACTGGACGTCGACAAGGAAAAACGTTCCGAACTGAAACATCAAAAACCGGCAGTGCTGTGGTTTACCGGCCTGTCCGGTTCGGGAAAGTCGACGATCGCTAATCTGTTGGAAAAAAAGCTGTATTCACTGGGCAAGCACACTTACATCCTCGACGGCGACAATGTCCGCCACGGTCTGAACCGGGACCTCGGATTTACCGAGGAGGATCGTGTGGAAAACATCCGCCGCGTGGCAGAAGTTGCCAAGCTGATGTCGGATTCCGGACTGATCGTCCTCGTATCCTTTATTTCGCCCTTCCGTGCCGAACGCAGGATGGCGCGTGAGATGATGGATAATGGCGAATTCGTCGAAGTCTTTGTCGACACACCCTTTGAAGAATGCGCCAAACGCGATCCAAAGGGCCTTTACGCGAAGGCGCTGCGCGGTGAGCTGGCGAACTTCACCGGTGTAGACTCGCCCTATGAGCGGCCGGTGAAGGCCGATATTCACCTGGGGACTGTAGGCCACACAGCCGAGGAACTGACAGACAGCGTTGAAGACTGGCTGCGCCAGCGCGCTATCATCTAGGAACCTGATACCGGTCTTGCGATTGAAAGAAACACATGATTGCCGAGCACGATGACGGAAAGATCTGTGATGCGATTGTCGCGATGGCATTGTCTGCCGGCCGCGAGATCATGCGCATTTATGATGCCGGTATTACCGTTGACCACAAGGCCGACAGCAGCCCGGTTACACAGGCCGACCGCCAGGCTGAGGCGATGATCCTGGCGGAATTGAACCGGCAATTCCCGGCAACACCTGCCGTTGCCGAGGAGGCAGCTTCACAGGGAAACATTCCCGGCGATATCGGTACCGAGTTTTTTCTGGTTGATCCGCTGGATGGTACCCGGGAATTTGTTAACCAGCGCACAGACTTCACAGTCAATATCGCGCTGATCCGAGACGGCACCCCGGTCGTCGGAGTGGTCTATGCACCAGCGCGCCACGAACTATTTTGTGCCCATCCGTCCAATGCCCACAAGGCGAAAACGGATAGCGGGCACAAAGTCGAAACCTGGCAAAGAATTCGGGTGCGGGCCTGTGGAGAGCCGCCGCGAATTCTGGCAAGCCGGTCCCACCGCACACCGGAGACCGACGCATTCATTGCCAATATCGGGGCCTCCGAACTGGTATCCGTTGGTTCTTCGCTGAAGTTCTGCATGCTAGCCGCAGGCGAGGCCGACATCTATCCGCGTTTCGGACGCACGATGGAATGGGACACCGCAGCTGGCGATGCGGTATTGCGCGCCGCTGGCGGATCGACCACACTTACTAATGGTCAACCGCTGCGCTATGGAAAACGAAATCAGGCTGATGATGTTGATTTTGCAAATCCGTACTTTATCGCCATTGGGGCGAAAGATACTGCCATCGCCAGATGAACCGGAATACCGGTGGGCAACGCGGTGTTGATATTCGGCGAGGCTGAAAGCAAGCCGGATTTACCCTCACCAACACGCAATCCGTTGCACATTCCGCCGTCTGGATGGTTCCGCGCCCTTGGAAGGATGAGCTGGGTAACCATCGATTCAGATGTATCGATGCGCTGCGCCGGAGTGGCTTTTTATAGCTTCCTTTCAATATTTCCGGCGGTTGCGATCTGCGTTCTTCTCTTTGGTCTTCTCGCCGATCCGGCGTTGATCAGCGTCTGGATCAAGCAACTTGAGGCAATAGCACCCGAACAGGTTGTCGCAATAATAAACGATCGCCTGCAAGCGTTGGTCAACCGGCCGCGAGCCAACCTGGGATTCGGCCTGTTCCTGTCGGTATTCATCGCGTTGTGGAGCGGATCTCGCGGCGTCAACGCATTGCTGTTTGCCCTGACGCGTGCCCACGAAGCGCATGAAGAACGCGGGACACTGGCGTCAGTTGTAATTGCTGTGGGGATGACCGTCAGCGCAATATTCGTGGCATTGATGATGTTGCTCGGGGTTGCAGTTGTTCCGGTCCTGACGGCGGCTTTGCCGCTCCCGCAGTATACGGAAAAGATTGCGCTTTGGGTCCGTTGGCCAATCCTGATGTCGTTGATATTTGTGGCCCTGACCGTTCTGTACCGGATTGGCCCTTACCGGCGCGATCCAAGCTGGCGCATGGTCATGCCCGGTGCAGCGCTTGCAACGCTGTTGTGGCTGGCGGCATCGCTTCTTTTTTCCGCCTATGTGGAGAATTTTGGCAGTTATGATGCGATGTTCGGCTCGCTGGCCGCAACAGTCATACTGCTGCTGTGGCTGTATTATTCGGTACTGATCGTAATACTCGGCGCCACATTCAACGCAGAGCTTGAATACGAGGCACAGCGTGTCCACGCAGCAGCACAATAAGCGGCGAACTAGTTGATCTCCTGGGGCGCGTGATCATCAAGCAGATCGCTTTCGGACAACCTGGCGCGTTCGTTCACCAGTGTTTTTGCAGCTTCCCTGTCCACAGACGTATCCATTGATTCATCTTCGGATAGCACTGCTACTGGTGGCTTCACGGTGCGCTTGCGGGCTCCGGGTTTACTCCGGGTGCCGGTTCCCGATTCATCCTGAAGCGTCACCAGGTAACCGGGTTGCGGCATCGCAAAACCGGCTTTTTCCAATGCTGTCTTAACATGCCGGATCGCTTCCGAGCGGGCCTTTTGGTAACTTGTCTGGCTTTGGTTCACCCACCCGCCAAACCACAATGTGACGCTTGAGCCATCAATGTCCTTGATCCAGGCATCGGGAGCTGGGGTTCCAAGAACGAATTCGAGCGAACGGATGGCGTTGAGCCCGGTTGCCAGCGCCGCATCCAGTGCACCGGTCAATCCGAGCTCGATTTCAAAGGTGAATCGCCGTTCGGGGTTGCGGTCATAATTCAGGATTGTAGCCTTGAACACGGTAGAATTGGGAATGCGGATATGATTGCCGTCGGCATCCATCAGGATGGTGGCTCGTGAGGTCAGGCCAAGCACACTACCCTCGGTACCGTCGATATCGACGTAATCCATCGGACGAAATGGCTGACGAATGCTGAGCAGGATACTGGCGATATAGTTCTCGACCGTGTCACGCACGGCAAAACCAATTGCCAGTCCGATTATCCCGGCCGCACCCAGTATCGTGCTCAAAAGGGCTGTTGCACCCAGTATGTCGAGCGCCAGCAAAATGCCTGCGGCCAGAAAGGATAGCCGGATTACCTGGCGAAGCAATTCCGCCAGAAATGCATTGGGAGCGATTTTCGACCAGGGGAAGTCCCGGGCAGCAATCCACCAGCCAAACGCGGTGGTGATCAGGAAAACCACAAGAGAAACAATGACCAGAGGGACATAGTTCACAACTTGTGCAAACCGGTTTCGCAGCCGCTCGACGACCGGCGCCAGCCGTTTCGTCACCTCGGTTACCGTTTCGATCTTGTTGTTGACCTCGACAACCCCCTCGACCCGTGCTGCAAGTTGTGCCGCATGTTCCGCGAGATATGTTTCAGTGACACGGCCGCGAAGCGTAACCACGCCCGAGCGGACGGTTACAAATACCGGTTCAAGCCCTTCAATTTCGTCGAATATTCCCTGAATGCGTTTCCTGATCAGGACATCAGTTGGTGCAACATCGGCGGTCGCAATGGGTGCGTCATTTGCAGGAGCATCGTCTGCGGCCATCGCCGGGTTGACCAGCACTGCGACCAAGAAAAGGACACTTGCAAACAGGCTGATGAGCCGGGCTGCGAAATCTTTGCTAGATATCCGCGCAGAACGTGATTCAAACCGTGCCTGCATGACAAACTCCCTCCGGTGCCGCGGAAATCTACGCTGCGAATGGATGTCGGTAAACAGCGGCGGGATGTGGATATTCTATTTTGCGATATAAATTGTGTCGCCGACGACAAAACCGTCCAGGCCGCTATCGCGCGCATACCGGACCAGGTCACTCATCCGGTTGATAAAACCTTTGCCGCTGAAATTCAGGGAGGTATTGCACAATACCCCGAACCCCGTTCGTTGGCGGAATGCTTCCAGCAACCGGTGCATTTGCGGATTATCGTCGCGCGTTACCGTTTGTCCGCGCGCACTGCCGTCAACATGGGTCACCGCCTTCAGCTTTTCGGTCTTCACCTTCTGAAAATAGAGCATGTGCGGGCTCGGGCCGTGATTGTCAAAAAGCCGGTCGAATTCTTCTTCCATCAAGATTGGAGCGATCGGGCGGAAACCTTCGCGCTTCTTGATCGCATTGAGCCGCAGATGCGTTTCGCGCGTAAACGGAGCGGCCAGTAGCGAACGGTTTCCAAGCGCTCGCGGCCCGATTTCATAGCGGCCCTGAACCCACGCAAAAATCCGGCCATCTTCCAGATATTTTGCCATGTTCGGATAATCCAGCGTTTCGCGCCTGAAACCGCTCATGTCAGCCTCGTCGAGGGCGAATTCTTCGCCGGCGTAAACGCTCCACTCAAGCTTTGCATTTCCGGTGTAGTGGTGCTGGGCATCGACCGCGGTACCAATCGCCGATCCGGAATCATTTGCACAGGGTTGGACAAACGTATCTTCAAACAGGCCGCTTTTGCGCCACTGGCTGTTCCAGTCGCAGTTGAGACCGCAGCCGCCGGAAATTAGCAGCGGCAGTCCTTCAGGCATGTGTTTGCCGGCAAATTCTGCAAACCGCTCGAAAACGGCATTTTGAAAATGATGGGCGAGATTGCGGAATTCGGCGCTTTCGAGCCCGATATTGAAATACGGTGAATCGCTGAAATCGGCTTTGCGCAACGGCGCCCGTTCAGCGTCCCAGGAGAAAACACGCTCGATCAACGCGCGCTCGTTGGCAGTCAATGCTCCCTGTTCGCCGAAGGCGGCGATGGCCATCAACTTGCCTGCGTCCTCGCGGCGCGATTTGCGCGCGTCTGGCGGATAGGCGGGGTCAGCCAATCCGTAGACAAAACCATATTTATGACCAGGCCCGGTCATCGGTGTGCCGAGCTTTTCGATATTGAGATTTTCATCAATCCGGTAAAACGCGCCAAGCACGCCTTCCCAGACCAGGGCATAGCAGGGTTCGCCTTGCGGAAACGGCGACATCGCGTAGCTGCCAAGCAGATGCGATCGCTCGTGGGATGATGAAAAGTGCTGGATGGTGTTGCCGAACAGCGGGAATGGGCGGTCTTCAACCGACTTCGAATCCGCGCCGAAATATCCGGCGCCGATCGGGTCCGCCATGGGACGAAATGATTTCATCCATCCCGAAACGGCAAATACATCCGGAACGCCATTTGTAAGCGAAAACCCGTGCATCAGGTCTTCGCTTGAAATTGGTGCATAGCGCGGACCGGAGTCTTTTTCCGCCTCGATGGAAAATATCAGCGACCCGTCATCAACAAGGGCAACGTGTCCGTCGTGACCTGGCTTGTAGGCGAATATCTTCATGGACTGCTTCACGCCTCAAATTGTGAACATCTCCGGCATGGCCAGAAAAGGCTGGAATACGGGGTAATTTGCCGGCGATTAATTGGCAGCCGCAGTTAATCGGGTGCCCTTCAGATCGGTCGGCTCAGATGATGGTTCGGCAATTTCGCGCCCGACACTGATATAGGTAAATCCAACCTTGGCCGGTTCCTTGCGCCGGTGAATGTTTCGCAAATCGATCATCAGTGGCTGCGCCATGATCGATTTCAGCCGGGTCAGGTCAAGTGCACGCAATACGTTCCAGTCGGTAACGAGGACAACGGCATCCGCATTTTCACAGGCTTCGTAAGGATCAGGACTCCAGGTGACATCGGGAAACATTTTTGACGCTGCAGTCATCGCCTGAGGATCGAAGGCGCGGATATTGATGCCCTTATTCAGGAGTTCCTCGATTATCGTAAGGGCGGGCGATTCCCTGATATCATCGGTATTCGCCTTGAAAGCTACTCCAAGAATCGCAACCGTTTTTCCCTCCGGTTTGCCCAATGCCCCGATTACTTTCTCTGCACTTGCGATTTTTCTTGCATGATTGATACGGATGGTTGCCTCGACGAGCATCTGTGGCGCTCCGGCTTTCCGGGCAAAGGCAGCCAGCGCCCTGGTATCCTTGGGAAAACATGATCCGCCAAATCCCGGCCCCGCACGCAGAAACTGGTCGCCTATGCGCTCGTCAAGACCCATGATGTCGGCAACTTCGATAATGTTGGCGCCGGTCTTTTCACACAGATCAGCAATTTCATTGATGAATGTCACCTTCATCGCGAGAAAGGCGTTGGACGCGTGCTTGCTGATCTCTGCATCTTCAAGCGATGCAATGCGTATCGGAGTGCTTTGCAGGCTCAATGGTCGGTAAATGTGCTCGGCGACACTTCGGCCATGAGCGTCGTGGACACCGAGCACCACCCGATCGGGCTTCATGAAATCATCGACTGCCGAGCCTTCCCGCAGGAATTCGGGATTCGATACAACCGAAAACTTCAGCTCCGGCCGCATTTTCTCGATCATATGCATGATGGTCCGTGTCGTGCCGGCGACGACCGTGCATTTCACGATTATCACAACACCGTCTTTCAAGACCGGCGTTATTTCCTTGATGGCGCCATGAAGGTATTTCAGATCCACCATCTCGCCATCGTCCGACGACGGAGTCCCGACAGCAAAAAAGACCGCATCCGCGTTACGAGACGCCTCCACCGCGTCGGTTGAAAAATGCAGCCGGCCGGCAAGTGCGTTTTGGCGAAGCATCTGCTCGACACCTGGTTCGTATATCGGGCAATGACCGGCCTTCAGCTTTTCGATCTTGCTTGCATCGTTGTCGACGCAGGTCACGTCGAACCCGAACTCTGAAATACAAACGCCGGTGACCAAACCGACATAACCGGTTCCAATAATGGTAATTTTCAAGGGAACGTCCTCTGTTGGCCGCAGGCGTAAAGTCTAAGCATAACGGTCGCAATGAAACCAGAATTAATTGCCTCACGAAAGGGTCGGGATACTGCGGCGCCCTGCGCCGTGGTAACTGGAAGGTTTGCCCTATAAGGGCTATACCGCATTTGAAAACCTTTTGACCCATAGATAGCGACCTTCCGGCTGATGACAAGCGCAGACCCAGAATCTGACCGTTTTTTGGTGACCGGCGCCGCCGGTTTCATTGGTTTTCATGTCGCAAGGGCATTGCTGGGATCAGGTTACAAGGTGCTTGGTCTCGATAGCCTGAACGACTACTACGATGTCCGCCTCAAACAATCACGCCTGGCGCAAATCGGCGGAACTGACGGGTTCTCCTTTGAAAAAACAGACCTGTCAGACGCATCGGCAACGCAGTCGGTATTTGAAAAATACAAACCTCATCGCGTCATTCATCTGGCGGCACAGCCAGGGGTCCGCTATTCGCTCGAAAATCCCTCTGCCTATATATCGGCCAACATTTCCGGGTTCCTGAATGTACTGGAAGCCTGCCGTGCAACAAGGCCTGAACACCTGATTTATGCCAGTTCGAGCTCGGTCTACGGCATCAATGCGCGACCGCCATATTCGGTATCGGACAAATCCGATCACCCGGTCAGCCTGTATGCGGCGAGCAAAAAGTCTAACGAACTGATGGCGCATTCCTACAGCCACCTTTTTGACCTGCCCGCTACAGGGCTACGGTTCTTTACCGTCTACGGACCATGGGGGCGTCCCGACATGGCGGTTTACTCCTTTACCGAGGCGATCAGCGAAGGCCGCCCGATCCGCCTTTTCAACAATGGCGACCTGCGCCGCGATTTTACCTATGTCGATGACATAACCGAAGGTGTTTTTCGCGTCGCGACCGGTTCACCGCCGCAATCGGGTGCTGCCGACACCGGCGGCCCGACAACCGCGCCGTGGCGGATCTACAATATCGGCAACAACACACCTGTTGCAGTTCCCGAACTCATTGCGTTGTTGGAAAAACGGATCGGAAAGAAAGCGATCATCCAAAAAACCGCCATGCAACCGGGCGATGTTTACGAAACTTGTGCGGATATAGATCCGATCATGCGCGATTATGGTTTTCAGCCAAAGACGGACCTGAGCGCCGGGTTGTCCGAATTTGTTGCATGGTACAACAACTACATTTCAGGCCAATCGCACACATGATGCCGCCTCCACCACTTTGCCTCATACGCCATGGACAAACGGATTTGGGTGCGGAAGCGCGTTTTCTGGGACGGCTGGATGATCCGCTGAACAAGATTGGCAGAAAGCAGGCAAGCAATGCCGGCAGATGGCTTGCAAAAAGCGCATTGCCACCAGTTTACCGCTCCTGCGATTGGCAGCTGGTATCCTCACCATTGCGGCGCGCCATCGAGACCGCCGAGATCATTTTGTCGTCTGCAAAGCTGAACGTGGAAAAAGTAACAACCGAACCGGACCTTGCCGAAATGTCGTTCGGCGACTGGGAAGGCTTGACCACGCACGAAGTCAAGGAGGCCTTCCCCGAGCAACGACGGGCCCGGAAAAAGGATCGCTGGAACTATGCGCCGCCGGGCGGAGAAAGTTTTGCCGGCTTGGCAGCAAGGGTCAAAAGGTGGCTCGTCAGGCTGGATCGGCCGACAATTGCCGTTTGCCACACCGGGACCATCCGGGTCGTTTCCCATGTGATAGGGGGCATGACGGAGGAGGAGGCGGTGAACGTACACGCCGGTTATTGTTCGCTTTGGTTGTGGGATAAAGGCAAATTCGTCTCAAATAGGGACTTGCCAACTTAGCTTGGATAGTCACTATCGCTGAAGAGCTTGAGATTGGGAGGATCTAAGTGGCTTCTAATATACCGGATTCGGTCAGCCGCTCGGACAGCGACATGTTACGGGTCCGCGACCTTCGGATTTCCATTTCTCTCAGTCAGGGAGAGATTGAAGTCATCAAGGGTGTCAGTTTCCGTATTCCTGCGGGAAGAACTGTCGGACTTGTTGGTGAATCCGGTTCCGGCAAGTCAATCATCGCCCAGTCGATAATGGGAATTCTGCCGAAGGTTGCCGCAATCAGATCCGGTCACATCGACTTTATCGATCCGCAAGGGGATGGACATCCGGTCGACATTGCCGGCCTGTCCAGGGATTGCCGGGAAATGCGTGCGCTGCGCGGTGGCCGTATTTCGATCATTTTTCAGGAACCCATGACATCACTGTCGCCGGTTCACACCATCGGCAACCAGGTTTCGGAGGCGCTGGTCCTTCATCGCTCTGTTGCCAAATCCGAGGCACGGGCAACGACCGAGGACATGCTGCGGCTGGTTGGATTTCCCGATCCCGGGCGGGCCTACGAAATGTATGCCATGGAATTGTCTGGCGGCTTGCGTCAACGCGCCATGATCGCGATGGCGCTTATATGCCATCCGGCACTGCTCATCGCCGATGAGCCGACAACGGCGCTTGATGTGACCATTCAGGCGCAGGTGCTCGGGCTGCTGAAGAACTTGCAGAAAAAACTCGGCATGTCGCTACTGCTTATCACCCACGACCTTGGGGTGGTGGCCAATATGGCTGACGAGGTTGTCGTCATTTACCACGGCGAGGTCATGGAGGCGGGGCCAACGCTCGAAATATTCAATAACCCGCAGCATCCGTACCTGAAGGCGCTTTTGGCAGCAGTCCCTAAATTGAAGATGAAACCGGGCGAACGGTTGCAGGCTTTGCGCGAAATCGACGAGAAACTTCCCGAATCCATGAAACGGGACACCGATGTTGTTTCAAAACGCGATGTTCCGTTGTTGTCCATTCGAAACCTGCGCAAGGCATTTGTCAGCAAGAAGGGGGCAGGCTTTTTCGGAACGGGTGAAGCCGGACGTGTTGTCGCCGTCGACAGTGTCAGTTTTGATATCCGGCGTGGCGAATGTTTCGGCCTGGTTGGCGAAAGCGGCTGCGGCAAATCGACATTGAGCAAGCTCGTCTGCAGGGCCTTGTCTGTAGACGAAGGCACCATCGAGTTCGACAACGGTGACGAACATATCGACATCGCATCGTTGAAGGGCCGTGCGCTTGAACGCTTTCGAACACGGGTGCAAATGGTTTTCCAGGACCCTTTTTCTTCACTCAGTCCGCGGTCCACGGTCCTCAGTACGCTGATTGAACCGTTCGAGATCCATGGTCGCGGAACGGCTGCGTCGCAAAAGGAAAGGGCACGCGACCTGTTGCGCATGGTTGGATTGCCGGCAAGCAGCCTGAACCGCTATCCGCACAGTTTTTCCGGTGGGCAGCGCCAGAGGATAGGAATTGCCCGGGCCCTGGCGCTTGAGCCGGATCTGCTGATCTGCGACGAACCGGTATCGGCTCTCGACGTTTCAGTTCAGGCGCAAATCCTCAATTTGCTGACGCGGTTGCGCAAGGAACTCGGACTGACCTCGATTTTCATTTCCCACAACCTGGCTGTCGTCAATTACATCGCTGACCGCGTTGCGGTAATGCGGCGCGGCCAGATTGTCGAGATCGCACCCCGCGGCGTCATCTTTGAAAATCCGGTGCATCCCTATACACGGCGCCTTCTTGACGCGATACCGACCATTGAACCGGACAGAAAATTGTCTCTGGAGCGTCTGAGCCGCGATATCGATGAAGAAGAGGCGCAGTGGCCCGAACAATTCCGTTATCAGCCCAATGCTGCCTCATCCGGGCTTGTCGAGGTCGAAACGGATCACTTCGTGCTAACCAATGATGCCGCTTCCGGCATGCCCATGGTGGCATGATGAGAAACCTGTTTTTCACGACACTAGTTCTCGCCATTGTTGCTGGCGCTGTGAAGTTCGCAAATTCAGTGGAATTGGGCGAGCCACCGATTTTGCAGCAGTTGGTGAAGGACGGCGAATTGCAGCCGATGGCGCAGCGCCTGCCCGCCACGCCAAAGGTTGTCGATTTTGCATCGGAAGGCAAAACACCCGGCAGGTATGGCGGTGAGATTCGCATGCTGATGGGCAATGCCAAGGACATCCGCATGATGACCGTCTATTCTTATGCGCGGCTTGTCGGTTTTGACCGCAACTTCGATCTCCAGCCGGATATCCTTGAAAGCTTCACTGTCGAGGACAACCGGATATTTACGCTGCAGATCCGGCCGGGACACCGCTGGTCGGACGGTTACCCGTTTACTTCCGAGGACTTCCGTTACTGGTGGGAAGATGTTGCCAACAACGACAGGCTTTCGGGCGGCGGCCCGCCACAATCCATGCTCGTAGACGGCCAGCCACCATTGTTCGAAATTCTCGGCCCCCTGACAGTGCGTTATTCCTGGGAAAAGCCCAATCCGATATTTCCGCTTGTGCTGGCCGGGTCGAGTCCCGAGTTCATTTTCATGCCCGCTCACTACATGCGAAATTTCCATGAACGCTATGCCGATCCCGAGGTACTTGAGGCGACAATCGAAGAGGAAAATGTCCGCGACTGGGCCGCGTTGCACACGCGGCTGGGCCGCCAGTACCGTCCCGAAAACCCGCAATTGCCGACCCTCGATCCGTGGCGCAACACGACGCAGGGTCCATCCAAGCGTTATGTTTTCGAACGCAATCCCTATTACCACCGGGTGGACCCCGATGGTCACCAGTTGCCGTATCTTGATCGGGTCATCCTCGACATGGGCTCGACAGACATCGTTGCTGCAAAGACAGGGGCGGGTGATTCCGATCTGCAGGCGCGCTATCTGCGGTTTGAGAACTATACCTTTCTCAAACAGGCGGAAAAGGAGCACGAATACCGTGTTCATCTCTGGCGCAATGGCGTAAGTTCCCAGATAGCGCTTTATCCCAATCTCAATGTTGCCGACGAGACATGGAATTCCGTGGTCCGCGACGCCCGGTTTCGCCGGGCGCTTTCGCTGGCGATCGACCGGCAGGAACTGAACCAGCAACTCTATTTCGGGCTTGCCAAGCCGGGGGGCAATACGGTTTTGCCGTTATCGCCACTCTACGATGAAAATGTCGCAAACGCCTGGACAACCTATGATCCGAAAATGGCGAACAAACTCCTTGACGAGATGGGTTTGTCCGAACGCGCCAGCGACGGAACTCGGTTGCTGCCCGATGGCCGCAAGATGGAAATAATCGTCGAAAGTACGGGCGAAAGCACCGAAGAGACCGATGCACTGGAACTGATCCGGTACCACTGGGAAGAAATCGGCATCAAACTGTTTACCCGCGGCATGCAGCGCGACATTGTCCGGAGGCGATTTCTAACCGGCGAGACCCTGATGATGATCACGGTCGGAC
Source organism: Phyllobacteriaceae bacterium (assembly GCA_024645155.1). Lineage (GTDB taxonomy): Bacteria > Pseudomonadota > Alphaproteobacteria > Rhizobiales > Rhizobiaceae > JAHEGF01. The sequence continues at coordinate 13,059 of JAHEGF010000034.1, forward strand.
TCAATGTCGGGCTTGCAAATGCGGATCTGAACCCCGAGGAGCTCGCGCCGGTATCGTCGGCGCAGGCCAACTGGCCGGTATGGGGACAGTATCTTGAAACCGGCGGAAAGGCTGGTATGCCGCCCGATCTGGAACCCGCGATCCGGTTGGTGGAACTGTATGAGGCGTGGCGTTCTTCGGTCAACACCGAACAGCGACGGCGGATCTGGCGCGAGATGCTCCGGATCTACAACGACCAGGTTTTTTCGATCGGGATAGCCGGCGAGACAATTCAGCCGGTGGTGATCAGCCGCAGATTGCGCAATATCCCGGAAGAAGGGATCTATTCCTGGGCACCGACCGCCTATTTTGGGGCTTACCGGCCAGATACATTCTGGCTGGCGGAGTAGGGGGCGGCATGCTGCGTTACATATTCATGCGTTTCATGGCGATGATCCCGACGCTGATTATCGCGAGCATCCTCATTTTCACGATCATCGAGTTGCCGCCCGGCGACTACTTCGAGAGCTATGTTGCTGAACTGCAGGCGTCCGGAGAAACAGTCGATCCTCAAAAGATCGAATATTTGCGCCAGGAATACGGCTTCGACAAGCCCATGTGGCAACGCTATCTGACTTGGGCCGGCGGCATGTTTCAGGGCGACTTTGGCTATTCCTTCGAGTACGAACGCCCGGTTTCCGAACTGATCGGAAGCCGGCTGTTCCTCACGATGCTGCTTTCTTTCGTCACCATCATCTTTACATGGCTGGTCGCCTTCCCGATAGGAATCTATTCGGCAACACACCAGTACAGTTGGGGTGACTACGGATTCACCTTTTTTGGACTATTGGGTATCGCCACGCCGAATTTTCTGCTGGCGCTTGTCATGATGTATCTGGCCAATGTCTGGTTTGGCACGTCTATCGGTGGCCTGATGGACCCGCAATACATCAATGAGGGAATGAGTTGGCCGAAATTCGTGTCGATCATGGAGCATATGGTCATCCCGGTCATCGTCATTGGTACGTCCGGCACCGCCGGAATGATCCGGCGCATCCGGGCAAATCTGATGGACGAGCTTCAAAAGCAATATGTGACAACCGCACGCGCCAAGGGCGTTCCGCCGTTGCGTGCCCTGCTCAAATATCCTTTCCGCATGTCCCTCAACTTCTTCATCGCCGACATTGGAAGTATTCTGCCGATGGTGGTTTCCGGTGCCGAGGTTGTGGCAATCGTCCTGTCATTGGAGACCACCGGTCCGCTGCTCATCTCTGCGTTACGCAGCCAGGACATGTATCTCGCCGGCTCCTTCCTGATGTTTTTGGCGGTATTGACCGTGATCGGCGTGCTCATTTCCGACATAGCTCTGGCAATCCTTGATCCGCGCATCAGGCTGCAGGGAGAGGCAACCAAATGACGAAATCGCCGCTCCCGGAAAATGGAAAGCCTATGGGGCATTTCGTCTCGGACGCGCCTTTTGATCCCTACTCGATTGAAAAGCTGACGCCTGAACTCGAATCCTACTACATGGCATCGCAAAGAAAGCTGATGTGGTGGAAGTTCAAGCGCCACAAGGTCGCTTATTTTTCAGGCGTTTTGCTGATCATTTTCTACGCGCTAATCACACTCGCCGAGTTTATCGCTCCCTACAACCAGACCCACCGCCATGTCGATCACATCTATGCTCCGCCCCAGGGAATTCATGTGATTCACGACGGACGGCTGGTTGCTCCATTTGTCTATGGCCGCACC
>JAHEGF010000034.1:14799-17911 GCA_024645155.1 Phyllobacteriaceae bacterium
GCCGCACCCAAAAGCTCGACATGGAGACGCTGAGGCGCACCTATCCCGTAGACTACGACAAACGGTACCGGGTCAGGCTATTCTGTGATGGCGATCCGTATCATTTCTGGGGGCTCGTTCCGGCAAGTCTGCATCTGTTCTGTGCGGAAGGGGAGGGCAAGTTGTTCCTGTTGGGCACCGACCGCCTCGGGCGGGACCTGTTTTCACGCATCACGTTCGGTGCGCGCATTTCCCTGACGATCGGCCTGATCGGCATTGCTGTGAGCTTTGTCCTGGGAATAACCATCGGGGGTCTGGCCGGCTATTACGGCGGCTGGGTCGACATGGTAGTCCAGCGTATTATCGAGGTGCTGCAATCCATACCCAGTATACCGTTGTGGCTGGCGCTTGCCGCTATCCTTCCGGTGACCTGGAGCCCGATACTGATCTATTTCGGCATCACGATTATTCTTGGCCTTCTTGACTGGACCGGTTTGGCGCGCGCGGTGCGTTCAAAGCTCTTGTCATTGCGCGAGGAAGACTATGTTCTGGCTGCGCAACTGATGGGCGCCCGACCGCCGCGCATCATACTGCGGCACCTGATACCTGGCTTCATGAGCCACCTTATTGCTTCTGCAACGATCACCATACCAACCATGATCCTCGGCGAAACGTCGCTCAGCTTTCTGGGTCTTGGCCTGCGTCCCCCAATTACCAGTTGGGGGGTGCTTCTCAATGAGGCGCAAAACATCAATGTGGTCGTTCTTTACCCCTGGCTGCTGTTGCCGGTGGTGCCGGTAATCATCGTTATTCTGGCCTTCAATTTTCTTGGTGACGGCTTGCGCGATGCTGCCGATCCCTATCACTGATTGCCGAGCAACGGGTCGATTGCAGATTTCAAAGTTCTGGATGCTGCAGCGATATCGTGCCGGTTTCGTACATGTTGCACAGCCGCAGCGCCAAATGCTGCACGCAGCGACGGTTGCGCAAGCAACTTCGTGAGCGCAACACGGAGGCCAGATGCATCGCCTTCGGCAGCCAGGATTCCCGTAACACCGTCATCGACAACCAGCGGCACACCGAGCGAAGCCATGGCAGCAACCGGCAGGCCAACGGCCTGAGCCTCCATGAACACCATCCCGATGGCTTCGTGCATGCCGGGCCAGGCAAAGATGTCCGCGGATGCAAGCATTCCTGGAACTGCGCCCTTGTGCACGCTTCCCGCAAAATGGCTGCGTTCGGGCGGGACAAATGAAAACGCGGCTTTAACATCGGGAATGGCTGGTCCATCACCAATAATCAGCAGGTTCCAAGCCCGATCAGTGAGTCCTGCCAACGCGGATGCCAGGAGTTTATAGCTTTCGAGCTTCCAGCCCGGCCGCATCATTCCCGCGGTCACGATGACCGGGCCTGCGTTGGCAAAAGGCAGCTGGTAGGGGTGATCCCTGGCGTTGGCGATTGTCTCGCTGACGTCAATAAACGGCTTGATCCTGACAACGTTGTTCATATCCCGCAAAAAGGTTTGCAGATACGCCCAATCCGATTGCTTGAGGCAGAAATTGACGGCTGCGGCTGATGCCGCTTTTTGGACCTGTGCCCGCGCATTGACCCAGTCCGCCTCCTCGCCCTGGCGGGTACGCGCCGCTTCCGCAGTTACATAGGGAATGGCAAATGCCTCGCATACCGCAGGCCCGATCCAGTCTGCCGCCTTGCAGTAGGGATGGTAGGTGAACCACAAATCGGGAGGTTGATCTGACCTGTAACGGTCAACCACCGCCTGCGCCTCGATCAGTGCACCGGATTTGCGTTCATCAAACAGCGCTTGCGAGGGGCGCTTCTGGTAGGCGATGTAACGCGAGGCTATCTCGACATCATATCCGCATGCGCGCAGCGCACGAACCAGCAGGCGCGCGATTTCGCGGTCGCCGGATGCAATCGGGTGATCGGGCGGTTTTATCGGCGCGTAAAATGCAATGCGCGGTTTTGCCATGATTACCGAACCCTGTTTGCAAGGCATTCTGCGATGATATCAGCACTCTTTTGCGCGCCCGACAGGTCGAACCCGGCAACGTTGCGGGGTGGGTTGCCTACAGCCCGGTCAATCAGCCGGGCGACGCTTTCCGGCTGGTTGGCGTCAGGGCCGAGAATCTCGGCGAACCCGGATTTAACCAGAATATCTGCACGTTTCAGCTGTTCCGTTTCCACCCCGTCCGACAGCGGCGCGATTATTGCGCGGCAACCGCTGACAAAAAGGTCTGCAACGGTATTGTAACCGCACCGCGAGATGGAAAGGCGCGCCTTCGCCAAGGTCGATACAAGGTCGTCAATGAACGGTGTAACCGTGACATTTTTTCCGGCCAGTTCGCGCAGGTTATCGCACTGTTCAGTGGTTGAGCCGGGGCCTGCAGCAAATATCCAGCGTCCATCGGACAGGGAGCTGAGCGGTTTGGCCATCGCCGCCGCTTCAAGCAATTGCGGTCCCAGCATGCCTCCGCCCACCGATACCACGACATCAAATGCATCCGCACCGGGATCCAGATCCTTGTGATCCGGTGCGACAATGCCAGTGTAGTGCGTCTTGCCTGCAAACCGGTTCGCAAGTGGGAATGTTTCCTCCAGGCGGACCATTTTGGGATCACCATGAACCAGCACATGGTCGAAATACCGGTCAATCAGACCGACGGTTTCCTCATTGCGGCCGGGCTTTGTGCGCTCCTGAAGAATATCGCGTACCGAGCAGATAATGAGCGGATTGTTGGCAGCGTCCTCGGCAGCCGATAGAAGCGGCAGCAGTTCAAAACGCATTTGGCGCCGGCCAAACGGGAAAGCTTCCGTAACCACTGCATCCGGCTTGCCTTGGTTAAAAATTGCCAGAAGCTGAGCGCACCGGTCGTTGCGGTAGGTCTCGTCGGCAACGGTTCCATCAGGCGTTTCCAACAGGTGGAACTCGGTGCTGCCGGCCCGCAGCGGCGGAAGGTAATGCACGGTTGCCGGACCCGCATCCAGATTGGGCACGGGTTCGCCGCCATAGACAAGATCCACCTCCACACCCCTGCTGCCGAGCGCGCGCACTATGCGCATTGCCCGGAACACGTGGCCAACGCCAAGCAGGTGCTGGACGTAAAACAGCACC
>JAHEGF010000034.1:17921-18732 GCA_024645155.1 Phyllobacteriaceae bacterium
TGCGCTCCGCGCTTTTGCCGGTAGGTTGGACACCGCACTCCTCGAACAACCCGATCAGACGCTTGATCGTTTCCCGGTGGTCGAATTCGTTCGAGACCTTTTGCGCTGCTCTTTGCCCATAAAGTGCGCGCAAATCCGGATCGAGTGACAAATTCACAATTGCTTTCGTTAGCGCTTCGGGGTCGTCGGGGGCGACAAGACGGCTGTTTTCCCCGTCGGCGAACAACTCGACGATTCCGCTGATCGGTGTCGAAATACAGGCAAGACGCTGGCTTGCCGCCTCGACCAGCACATTCGGCAACCCGTCACGGTCTCCGCTCCTGGTGATGCGGCAGGGAAGAATGAACAGGTCGGATGTCCTGTAGGTTTCAAGTACGGTCGTTTGCGGTTGTGAGCCAAGCCAGGTGACGCGATCGGAAAGTCCGAGATCGGCCGACCGTTTCTTCAACTGTTCGGACAACTCGCCCCCGCCGATATGGGTCCAATGCCAGTGTAGGTCAGCGGGAAGCTGGGACAGTGCCTGCAGCAAGGTGTCAAAGCCCTTCTTCGCCACGGCCCGGCCGACACTGACAAGGCGTATGGTTTTACTGCCGGTGCTTCCGTCCCGGCGTGACGGCTGCGCGGTTCGGGTTGGAAACCTGTCGAGATCCAGGCCGTGATAGATAAGGTGCACGCTTTCCGGATCGTCGGCCAGCGATTTGAGCTGCCGGGCACCTGACAACGTGCAGGTGGCGACGAAACGGCAGCTTTGCAGCTTTTCTGCAATTTCCCAGGCAGGCGATGTCCAGATATCCTTGGCATGCGCCGAACA
>JAHEGF010000233.1 GCA_024645155.1 Phyllobacteriaceae bacterium
AGCCGCCAGTGGCACGTCGGTATTGGCTGCTTCCCCCATTCGGGACCGCTGCCTGATCGCCGCTTCATGGGCTTCGATCTCGGGATCGTCGGCCGCATTGGGCGCCAACAGCCAAGCTACCAACCTTCCAACAAGACCGCTGACGCTATCCATTATGGAATAAAAGGATGGCACGAATACCAGTGACAATACCGTCGAAACGAGCAGGCCGCCGATAACCGCAATTGCCATAGGCGCACGGAACTCACCGCCGTCGCCAAATGCCAGTGCCGCGGGAAGCATGCCTGCGGCCATCGCTATCGTGGTCATGACGATTGGCCTCGCGCGTTTTCGCCCGGCATCGATCATTGCCTCCGCTTTCGATATTCCCTTCTTCTGCTCCTCGACCGCGAAGTCGACCAGCATGATCGCATTTTTTGTCACGATACCCATCAGCATGAGAATGCCGATAACAACCGGCATGGATATCGAATTGTTGGTCAAATAAAGACCAAGCACGACACCACCGATCGATAGTGGCAGCGATGCCAGAATGGTGAAAGCGTGGAAAACGCTCCCAAACAGCAGGATCAAAACAACCAGAACCAGCATCAGGCCGGTGACCATGGCATCTCGAAAACCGGCAAAGACTTCGCCCATGATTTCGGCGTCGCCGGTCTCTTGCACACGAACGCCTTCCGGAAGGCCGGTTACAACATCAAGCCCCTTGACCAATGCCAGGCCTTCGCCGATTTCCATGCTGCCTGCCATGTCCGCGCCGATAACGACACGGCGTTCGCGATTGAACCGTGATATCGAGGACGGCCCCTGGCCAAAATGGACATCAGCCACAGATGACAGCGGAACTGCCATCCCGGACGGTGTCGGAACGGCGATGTTCTGCAAGACCAGCAAATCTTCACGGGCATCAACACGCAACTGGACCCTGATCGGAATCTGGCGGTCACCTACCGGAAATTTGGCCAAGTTGGAATCGACATCTCCAATGGTTGCAACCCGAAGTGCTTCCGACAGCGCTGCCGTTGAAAGCCCGAGTTCAGCCAGTTTATCGGCACGCGGCTCAATGATGATTTCCGGCCGGTCAAGCGCCGCATTCGAAGCGACGGCACGGAAATTTCCGGTTTGATTCATCGCCGCCTGAATTTCTCGCGACGCTTTCGAGACGCTCTCGCCATCCGGTCCCATGATACCCAGAGCCAGTTCGCGGTCTCCGCGTTCGTTGACGAAATAGGCTCGCAAATCGGGCACCTTGGCCATCGCAGCGAGAATTTCGGGTTCGAGATCCTGCTGGGTCTTTTCGCGTTCGGTCTTGTGCAGCAAATTCAGGACAAGCGTGGCTCGGCGTTTTTCCAGCGTACCGGTGGGAGAGGCGCCGCCAATAGCATAAACGCTTTTGATTTCAGGTATTTCATGGAGAATATTGGAGGCATTGTCCATGATCCGCCGGGTTTCATCCAACGGCGTGCCAGGCGGGAGCTCTGCCGACATCACAAGGCGGGACAGGTTTTCCTGGGGTATGAATCCTGATGGAAGAAACTGCATTCCCCAAATGGAAAATGCGAACAGACCCATGCCCGCGGCAACGGTGAGCCAGCGCACACGTACCGAAAATCGCAATATGGCAAGATAACCACGCATAATCATGCCATTGTTTTCTTTGTGCTTTTTTGGTTCCCGCATCCAATACGCAGCTAAAACAGGTGTAATCAGACGTGCCACCAATAGCGAGAAGAAGACGGCTGCGGCGACGGTTAGTCCGAACTGTTTGAAATACTGGCCGGCGATGCCGCCCATGAAACTTACCGGTGCAAAAACAGCAATGATCGTGATCGAGATGGCAATAACCGCCAGTCCGATTTCGTCGGCTGCTTCGAGCGCCGCACGATAAGGGGTTTTTCCCATGTGGGTGTGACGAACGATGTTCTCGATTTCGACAATTGCGTCGTCAACCAGAATGCCGACCACCAGCGTCAAACCAAGGAGACTGACCAGGTTGAGTGAGAATCCGAGCATGTCCAGCGCCCAGAATGTGGGGATAGCTGAAAGCGGCAATGCGATCGCTGAAACGATGGTTGCGCGCCAGTCGCGCAGAAACAGCAACACGACGATAACTGCAAGTGCGGCTCCCTCGAGGAGCGACTCCATTGCCGACTCATAATTGCCATAGGTGTAGGAAACTGAGTCATCGACCAGTTCGATTTTGACTTCGGGACTTTCCGCTTCCACGGCACTGATTGCGATGGCAATACGCTCTGCGACCTCGGTGTCACTGGCGCCCTTCGCGCGAAAAACGCCAAACGAAACGACCGGTTTTCCGTCAACTCGCGAGAAAGATTTGGGTTCTTCCCACCTGTCCTCGACGGTTCCTATATCGGACAGGGATACCGACCGTCCGCCGGGCAGCACAATTTTCGTTGCTGCAAGCTGATCAATCGTTTGTACGTTACCAAGCGTTCGTATGGCCTGCTCACGGCCGCCGACGTCGCCTCGTCCGCCTGTCATGTCAACTGTGGTCTGGCGCAGTTGCGCATTGACCTGAGAAGCGGTCACACCCAAGGCATTCAACCTATCGGGATCCAGAAGCACCTGAATTTCGCGTTTCACGCCCCCGTAGCGCGTCACGCGCGCAACGCCCTTGACGCCTTGCAACTCACGAATGACCGTGTCGTCGACAAACCATGAAAGTTGCTCCGGGGTCATCCCAGGGGAATAGACTGCAAAGGTCTGGATCGCCTGCCCTTCGACATCGATACGAGTGATAACCGGTGTTGCCGCCGATTGCGGCAAATCTCCCTGGATACCATCGACGGCATCCTTGACATCGTTGACCGCCTGCTGGGTCGGAACTTCGAGGCGGAATTCCACAACCGTAGTGGCGTTGCCTTCGGTGATCGTGGAAATCACGTTCTTTACGCCGGCGATATTGGAGACAACGTCTTCGACCTTCTTCGTAATCTGGGTTTCGAGTTCGCTTGGGGCTACGCCTGGATCATTGATGCTCACCAGCACGAGAGGAACATCGATATTCGGAAAGCGGGTTACGGGCAGCTTGGAAAAACTCATCAAGCCCAAAACCATCAACACCACGAACAGCAGGATCGACGGAACCGGATTGCGAATCGACCAGGCGGAGATGTTCCAGTTCATTGGTTGGCTCCAACCTTTTCGGGACCGATCGGCGTGACCCGGTCGCCCTCGTTGACGAAGGTTCCGGCACGCACGACAACCAGTTCACCAGCTTTCACACCGTCGGTTATCTCGACATATCCGTCGTCACGAATACCAGTCTTGACTTCACGGGTATCAACGATTCCGTCTTTGACAATTTGCAGCAGTGCAGTGTCGCCACGAAAAAGCAGTGCCGATTGCGGAACCGCTATGCCTTTTGCGCGACCAAGTTCAATCGTGCCGCGAGCGAAATTGCCCGGACGGACATCATCGCTTGGCGGTAAAACAACATGTACTTTTCCGAGCCGCGTGCGGGCATCGATCTCTGGGGCGATCATGCGAATTTTTCCACCGATCGGCTTGTCAATGCCTGGAAGTGATACTGCAACCAACATGTTTTCGGAGATTTGCGGTAATGCTGTTTCCGCAACATCGGCAACAAGTTCCAATACGCCGTCAATCGCAATCCTGAACAACGGACCGCCCTGCGCTGAAACCACCGCGCCAAGTGACGCATTGCGCGTCAGTATCAATCCGTCAGCGGGGGCCTTTACCTCGGTTTTCGCCAATCGTTGCAGGACATCGCGCTTTTGCGCATCGACGACACCAAGTTGCGCCTCAGCACTGGCCTTTGCCTTTCGAGCAACCTCGAGGCGGGCGTCAGCACTCTCAGCGGCATAGCGTGCGTTATCGGCCTGCATCTTAGTGCCGACCTTTCTTTGCAGCAAAGTATTGGCACGTTCCATTGTCTCTTTTGCCTGATTGACGGCGATTTGCGCATCGGCAATCTGGGACTGGGCCTGGGCTACTGCGGCTTCTGCCTGCGCACGGGAAGCGGCAATCTGTGCCAGTTGTGTTTCCAGCGACATCCGGTCAAGGCGAGCCAATACATCGCCTTTCTTAACACGGTCGCCCGTATCGGCAAAAAGTTCGAGGACAATGAGGCCATTCAGATCAGTGCCGACCGATGCCTCCTCGCGCGGGTGCACACTGCCGTTAACACTCATCGACTGGACGAGTTCGCGCATTTCTCCGGGAACAACGCGTATTGCGGGCGGGTTCTGGACGGCTACGGCAGCCTTGCCGTCTTCAGTCCCGGCCGAATAGGCAGCAGGCACCTGCGCTACGGCCATTGCCAATGCCACTGTCAAAACTGATATTCCAAAACTGAAGTTCGAAGTATTCGCCGGCATTGTGTGATCCAGATAGTTGGGAAGATTTATCGGTTGATTCAGGCCGTTTTTGCGACAGGTCTGAGATTTGCAACGACCGTCGCGCGGACCATCGCCTCTATCTTGTCATAAGGAATGCCACGGCCCGGCAGATCGTTAAGAATGAGCCCCTCGCTGATCGCCATCATCACCGTAATGAGAGTATCGAGATCAACGGTCGGCTTGATCTCGCCTCGGTCTGTCGCTGAACGCAAATAACCGCGAAGCGCATTGGACACCTGTGCCATTGAATGCTCGCAGCATTCCCGGACAACTGAATTGCGCATGCCTTCGGCACGCACCTCGGTGAAAAGCGGCCCGTTGCCGTTTTCGTGAACATGCCGGATATGGGCGAGCGCCGCCGAGACAAAACCTTCAACCGCGTCTGGATTGTCCAGGGTCAGCGACAGGAGTTCGATATCTTCACGACGATCAGCCTCGGCAATTGCCTCAATGATCGATTCCTTTGACGGGAAATACCGGTAGAGCGCGCCCGGGCTCATATCGGCTTCCGTGCAGATTTCGTGCATTGACGCGCCGCGGAAGCCGGAGCGAACAAAACACTTCCTTGCCGCATCCAGGATACGGGCGGTCTGCAACTCGCGTTTTTCCTCACGTGTGACCGAGGCCGAAGCAGTCTCTTCGGCGGGTAATATGTGCGTGGCTAGTGCCTGATCAATCATGGAATCCTCTAAAGAGCGAACGTTCATTCGCGTATCTATGAGCGCGCTTCAAGAATATCAAGCCTGTCAGCAAACATTACTGACATTTTGCTTTGATGACGGGGTTACAACCGGCGTTGGATTGCAGAACCGGAAAAATACTGTCATGCGATACAAAAAGCGGAATACAGTCGCGGCTGTTCAGGCAAACCGGCCAGTACGCGGGAATCCTTTCGGTACGATCTTGCCCGTACCAGCCCGGCTACCGATCCAATCAGCGAGCTCTCCCCGTTCCTTGGTGAAGGTTCG
>JAHEGF010000035.1 GCA_024645155.1 Phyllobacteriaceae bacterium
CCAATCTGGTGAATTGAGCCCGGTGTACCAGCCCGCCGGTTGTCAGCCGTGGCGCCGCATGGCGTCCCTCACCTCATCAAGATCGACCGGCTGGTCCGGAATCTGCACCGAAAACACGGTGTGACCGCCGGTGCTTTCGACCAACTTGATGGCGCCACCATGGGCGCGTACCAGTTCAAGGGCAATCGCCAAACCCAAGCCCGTTCCGCCGCTGCGCGCCGAACCCCGGAAAGCCGCAAACAAATTCTCACGCGCTTTTTTCGGCAACCCGGGACCAGTGTCGGTTACCAGGATTTCAACGACAGACCCCTCCCTTTTGGCCGAAACCGTCAATCGCCGGACCAAAACGGTACTTCGATCCGCAGTCATCGCCTGGATGGAATTACGACAAAGGTTCGTCAGCACCCGGAACAACTGCTCGTTGTCGGCATCGACTTCGAAATCCGGATCAACAGAATTGGCAAACTCGATACTTGTCGCTTCCGGTTGGCCGAGCATACCAAAAACCTCATCGACGAGATTGCATAGCCTCAATCGGCGGCGGGACGGTGGCGCTTCCTGGGTCCGGCCATAGGCAAGCACACCTTCCGTGTACCCGACAGCTCGATCCAGAGTGCGAACGAGTTTTGGCGCAAAACTTTGAACCATCGGGTCTTTTACACGAGCCAGCCGGTCGGACATCAATTGTGCCGAAGCCAAGATGTTTCGCATGTCGTGGTTTATCTTTGATACAGCCAAGCCGAGATCAGCCAATCGCTTCTGCTCGCCCAAAGTCTCGTGCAGATGCTGCTGCATGGCCGAAAGCTCCCGTTCGGCAACACCTATTTCATCGCCACGCTGCTCTGGCACGATAATCCGGCTGGGATCATCGGGCGCCGCACCAAACGCCAGCATACTTCGCGTCATCTCGCGAATGGGCCGGATGAGGATACGGTTGAGCACGGCAAACACGAGCCCAGCGGTGATCAGGGAAATGATCAATGACAACACTGCCACGTTCCGTGAGTAAATCAGCATGGCGTTGCGAAGGCCGTTGCTCGGCACAACAAGTTCAAAAATGCGGTTGTCAGCGCCAACCGGCCCATATACGCGAAGGATTTTGCCGTTGCCGCTTGTCATGGTCTTTAGCGCATCGCGCATGGCATCAAAGGTGCCGATATTTGCAAGATCAATGTGTTCGTCAACCGTTGGCGGCATTTCCGAAACCACCAGCATTCGGGAAATACCCGCATCACGGACAGCAATTGCCTTGGCATCGGTTGCCATGAGGATCTCGTTTTGAACCTTGCGCGACAATCCACCCAGTTCCGGTTGGGACAGGACAATGCCTGCCGCTGCAGCTGTGTGGAGATGATCCTCAAGCCAGCGAATACGGAAATTGGCAACAGACGGGAAAAATATCAGGACTTCGGCGAGCAGAACAAACAACACGGTAAGCACGAGCAACTTGCCCGACAATCCGCGGGCCAGCGGCACTTTGTCCTGTGCATGTGCCGGGACTCCGGTTTCAAGCCGCCCTTTATGCTGATCAGGTGTGTTCAGCTTCAGTTCCTCCGGTCCCGATACGGTTGCCACACCCGCACTATGCCACAGTCACCCGAACTTGCGTAGAAAACCTATCACTTTCCTTACCAGCGGTTTCGAAGTCTTGGGTATAAAATAGGTGATCGCAGCCCGTTTTCCTATTTCCGACATGGTCGGATAGGGCGGAACAAATCCTGTGACATCGCGCACTGACATCGATTTGGACAACGCCAGAGTCCACAGACTGATCATTTCGCCGGCATTGGCCCCGGCAATTGTCACGCCGAGGATACGGCCCTTGCGGTCTGTGACCATTTTGATCAGACCGTCGGTCTTACGTTCCGCCTGGGCACGATCATTTTCCGCATACGGCCAACGCAACACGTTGATCTGTTTATGTTTTTCCAGAGCTTCCTGTTCTATCAGACCCACATGAGCCAGTTCGGGATCGGTGAAAGTCACCCACGGTATGGCACTGGTGTCCACGCGGACCGGCAGCCGAAAAAGAATTGACCGAATAACCAGCCCTGCGTGATAACCAGCGACATGGGTGAATTGCAGGCCGCCGGCCACATCGCCTACTGCAAACACCTTGCGATTTGACGTTCTGAGACCGGAATCGACCTTGATACCACGACGGTCAAATTTAATGCCGGCATTTTCAAGACCAATGCCTTCAACATTTGCCGATCGTCCCACTGCGATCAAAATGTGGCTGCCATCCACACTGGCCGGACCTTCGCCGGTCTCGTAATAGACTCTTACACCGCTCTTTCCGGAGCGCTCAACACTCGTAACCTTGCTGTGTTCCCTGATCGCGATCCCCTCACGGCGCAACCTGGCCAGAACGATTGCCGCAACTTCCGGGTCATCCTTGCCCATCGCCTTGAGGGCTTCAATCACTGTCACCTGTGCGCCAAGGCGCTGATGGGCTTGTGCCATCTCCATGCCGATCGGCCCGCCACCGACAATGATCAGGTGCCGGGGTTTGCGGGTTTGCTCGAAGATCGTTTCATTTGTCAGGTACTCGATCGATTCGAGCCCGCTGATTGGCGGCACGAACGGTGATGAGCCGGTAGCCACAACAAAACGCCTGGCCCTTATCTCAAAGTCTCCCGCCACCAGTGTCTTGCGGTCCTTGAACCGGCCTGCTGCCTGAATAACATGGACGCCCATAGCGGTGAACCGCTCCACGGAATCATTCGGCCGTATCGCTCCGATGACACTTTGGATATGGTCATGAACCTTGCGAAAATTTACCGATGGCTCAACGTCCGCTATGCCGAAATTTTCGCCATGGCGCAGCGCGTTAGCGTGTTTGGCGGCTGCAAGCATGGCCTTTGAAGGAACGCAACCATAATTCAGGCAATCACCTCCCATTTTGCCCTTCTCGACCAGGACTACCGGCACGCCGAATGCAGCGGCGGCAGCAGCAACCGAAAGACCTCCCGACCCGGCGCCGATGACGCAGATATCCGGTGTGAGTAAATTCGCCATTGCAATACCTTCAAGAATATGGCGCTGGCGCAGGTCTGCGGGTACCTACATGTTGCGCTTGCGGATTTTCTTAACAATTACCGGCATCGCGGCCACCAGTGCAAGAGCACCAAAAGCTATGGTGATATCCCGCGTGACGAGGTCTGCAACAGCAATGTCTCTCCCGGCATCCTTCGCTGCCATGATGACACTATCGACACCTTGACCAAGATAGGCATAGGCATAGGTGCCCGGCAATATTCCGAGAAATGTAGCAGCGACATAGATACGGGTCGGAATATTAAAAAATGCCGGGGCGATATTGATCAGCCAGAACGGAAAGATCGGGGCAAGACGCAACACGAAAAGATAGTTGAATGCATCCTCCCGAAAGCCATCCGCCATGGCGGAGAGGCGGCCACCAACCTTTTCGCGGAAAAAGTCGGCGAACGCAAAGCGTGCCGCCAGGAACAATAATGTCGCACCAACGGTGGCAGCAAAGGCTACCACCGTGCCGGCTATAAACCAGCCAAACAGGAAGCCGGCAAAAATCGTGAGAATTGACGCCGCAGGAAAGGAAAAGGCAACTGCAAGTACATAGACGAAAAAGAAGGTTGCAAGCGACAGGGCGAAATTGTCTGCCACATAGGTCTTTAGCTGGGTTCTGCTCGCGGCAAGAAAATCCAGCGACAGAAATTCATGAAGACCTATGGCGTAACCGAATGCCAGACCGGCAAAGACAATACCTATCGGAACAAAGCGCGTGAGCCGAAATTGGCTGTCTTCTCTCCCGTCTGGATTGCCTCCGTGCTCCACAGCCGCCTTCTCAAAAGTCATTCAAGGTCCAATCATAAACATAACCGGAAATCCTGCCAGCGCCGATATCGGATTGAAGTTCTGAATCGGCAAACTTGCTCCAGTGTTCCTTCAGCCTTTCCGTTCGGCCGAAATCCGACGCATACCACCTGTATATTTTTGAAACGGTAAGATTTTCCCCATCGGCGTCGATCCCGCGTTTGTGATTTACATAAGCAACCGCATTTTCCCACATCAACGCCTCAAGGTTCGCCGCCGTGTAGGCTTCCATAGCGAGGTTCGGGCACGAGTAGGACGCACAATTGAGCGCATAGTGGCTCATCGGATCCCGAAAAATTACGCGTATGATATCGTGCTCGATATCATCAAGTGACAACCGCGATCCCTCAATGGCAGTAATCTTTTTTGACCAGGGGCCCGAACCGAACAATCCGCCGCCGCCAAGATTGATTTTCTTGATGGAACTGACCGGGAAATGATCCGCAACAATATCAAGCGTCTTTGCGTTATAGAGATTGATCCAGAATGCGTAGGCACCAGGAGTGGAAAAAGATGAGGGTGATTGCTGCTCGAGGAACGCGAGATAGGCTTTCAAAATCCGATGATTGCCTTTCAATGCCCGATAGTCGACGCGATTGTAGCCGAACCCGTCGGGCCTAACGATCTTTTTCAGCAGAGCATCAAATTCCGCATGGCTGACATCACCGGAACCCGAGGGTGCAAACTCCCGAAGACCGCCAGCCATCACTCTGATCACGGGCAACGCCAATACAGCAGCAGCGCTGGTTCCAATCAGCATCATGTTTCTTCTGGAAATATTTGTCATCAATGGTTCCGCGTTTGCCCTAACTTGCAAATGCTGCAAACCTAGCGGTAAAACAAGGCGTACAGGTCGATCTCACTGCCTTTTGACCGCACTGGTGAAATGCCTCACATGTCCGTGATTGAAATCGCGGGATTACACTGGCGGGGCAACGACAATCAGCCCGATTGACTTTCGGCAGGGCTATTCCTATAAGCCCGCCAAACCGTTGTTTGCCTGATGTACGGCACTATTTATCAAACGCGGAACAAACGCTCCTGTGTGACAAACAGACCCAAGAAGGGCCGCACTCCGCGGTATCAAACAAATGAAGCGCACCTATCAACCATCCAAACTTGTCCGCAAACGCCGGCATGGTTTCCGTTCCCGCATTGCTACGGCAGGTGGCCGCAAAGTCATTGCCCGCCGCCGTGCCAAGGGCCGCAAGGTTCTGTCGGCATAATTGTTGGACAAGCCGGTAAACCGTGATGCCGGATAACCCGAAATCAGATGTCGGCCGAATTACGAAACGATCCGAGTTTCTGGCGGTTCAGCGCGGCGACCGGTTGCGCGGCCGGTTTTTCCTGTTGGAAATAGGCAATCGGGGCGACGATGCCGCTCCGCGCGTCGGTTTTACGGTCACTCGAAAGCAGGGCAATGCCGTGGAAAGGAACCGTATCCGGCGCAGATTGCGCGAAGTGGTGAGAAACACCGGTGCGCGTGACATGTGCGCCGGGAATGACTATGTCATCGTTGGCCGCCGCGAGATTCTTGCAGCGTCATTTGAGGATTTGAATGCGGAGCTCTCAAGCCGGCTGCGAAACCCGCGTGCCGCAAAAGGGGCAAACAGCCACAAGGCAGTCTGAAATGGACAATAATCGCAATTTGTTTCTGACGATCGGGTTATCCGTTCTCATTCTTGCAATGTGGCAGATATTCTACATGAATCCGCGCATTGAAGCGCAACGCGAAGTGGCCCGGATTGAAGCGGAAAGAACCGCGGCTTCCACGCAAACGCCTGCCTCAGGGGCACAAGGGACCATTCCTGCCCTGCCCGGGCAAACGGAAGTACCAGGAACCGCTCCGGCGCAGGCCATACCGAGCAGGTCCGCATCGGTTGCCAACGGCCAGCGGATCAAGATCAACACGCCGGTACTCGATGGTTCGATCAATCTTGCCGGTGCACGTATCGATGATTTGCGGCTAAAGGATTACCGTACCACGGTAAAGAAGAACTCACCCATTATCGAATTGTTGAATCCGTCCTCTGTTCCAAACGGGTATTTCGCAGAAGTGGGTTTTGCAGGCAATGCCACGTCTGGCAATGCGCCGGGCCCGGATACCGTGTGGTCGGCACCGGAAAACTCCGTTCTCACTGAGGATACACCGGTGGTGATCAGCTACACCAACGAGAAGGGCATAAAATTCGAGCGCACGATTTCCGTTGATGCTGGTTACATGTTCACATTTTCCGATCGCATTACCAATGCTTCGGGTGCGGATGTTTCTTTTTCACCCTATGGCAGGGTTACGCGCTTTCAGAAACCTGAAACCCAGAGCATCTACGTTCTCCATGAGGGTTTGATCGGATTTACCGGCGAAGAAGGCCTTCAGGAAGTCGACTATTCCGATGTGGAAGACGACAAGCAAGTTGTTCCAGGCAAATCCGAAGACGGCTGGCTAGGTATCACTGATAAATATTGGGCAGTTGCCCTTGTACCCGCTGCTGGCCGGGAGTTTCAGCCGCGCTACGCCTATTTCAGTGACGACCGTCCAAGGTACCAGGTTGACTATCTCGGCGCCCAGATTGGTATCGCAAACGGTGGAAACGCGTCGCTGGTGACACAGGTATTTGCCGGTGCCAAGGAAGTTTCACGAATCGATGCTTATCAGACCGACCTGAAAATCCGGGAATTTGACCGCCTGATCGACTGGGGATGGTTCTACTTCATTACCAAACCGCTCTTCTATCTGATCGATTGGCTTTACAAATTCATCGGCAATTTTGGTATCGCCATTCTCATCACCACCGTCATTGTCAAACTTCTCTTTTTCCCCCTCGCCAACAAGTCCTACGTGTCGATGGCGAAGATGAAGAATGTTCAGCCCAAGATGATGGAAATCAGGGAAAAATACGCTGACGACAAGATGAAGCAGCAACAGGCGACGATGGAGCTCTACAAGAAGGAAAAGATCAATCCGCTTGCGGGCTGCTGGCCGATCCTGATCCAGATCCCGGTTTTCTTTGCCCTGTACAAGGTGCTTTACGTTACCATCGAAATGCGCCATGCGCCCTTCTTTGGCTGGATTCAGGATTTGGCAGCACCGGATCCGACCTCCATCTTCAACCTGTTCGGACTGCTTCCATTTGGCGTGCCGGCGTTCCTGATGATTGGTGTTTGGCCATTGATCATGGGAATTACGATGTTCCTGCAGATGCGCATGAACCCGGCTCCGCCGGATCCCACTCAGGCGATGATCTTCAACTGGATGCCTGTCGTTTTCACATTCATGCTGGCCACGTTTCCAGCCGGCCTGGTGATCTACTGGGCCTGGAACAATTTCCTGACAATCCTGCAGCAGGGGTTCATCATGAAGCGGCAGGGCGCCAAGGTTGAGCTTTGGGACAATCTCAGAGGACTGTTCAAAAAGAAGCCGACACCGGCCGAATAGGCCCCTGACATGGTAACCACCCAGATATTTTACCAGCCATGGGTATTTGTCCGTGGTGTGCCTGCCATTAAATTCCTGCCCCCCGAAGGGCCGCCGGAAATCGCATTTGCAGGGCGCTCCAATGTCGGAAAATCATCCCTTATCAATGCTTTGGTCAACAAGAAGGGGCTTGCGCGCACGTCCAATACTCCCGGAAGGACGCAGGAACTCAATTTCTTCGTACCGGAAACCACATCCGAAATGGATGGAGAATTGCCGCCAATGGCTATCGTCGACATGCCGGGATACGGATTTGCAAAGGCGCCGAAGGACCAGGTAGAAAACTGGACCAAACTGGTATTCACCTATCTGCGCGGGCGGGCTACGCTCAAGCGGGTTTACCTGTTGATCGATGCCCGCCACGGGATCAAGGATATCGACAACAAGGTTCTTGATCTGCTCGACCAGGCAGCCGTCTCCTATCAAATTGTCCTGACCAAATCCGACAAAATCAAAAAGCCGGCGGTTGAAAAACTGATTGAGGCAACGCGCGGCCGGATCTCTAAAAGGGCTGCTGCCTTTCCCGAAATTCTTGCAACTTCATCGGAAAAATCCGAGGGGGTTGAAGACCTGCGCGAGGCGATTATCAAAAGCGTTCGTGCCGGTTAGGCGGAACAGGCATCAATGACCGGCGGATTCAATTGTACCATTTCATCGTCGGCCGATTCACGATAGAACGGCGCCGACCCAAATCTGGACCGTGCTGATGGCCAAGCTACCTTCGATTGAAACTCCTGAAGATCAGGCACGGCTGCTTTCCGCCGCGTTGCCGTACATGCAGCGCTATGAAAACAAAACCGTTATCGTCAAATATGGTGGTCATGCCATGGGAGATGCGGAACTCAGCCGCGCATTTGCCCGTGACATTGCCCTGTTGAAACAGGCTGGCGTGAACCCCGTTGTCGTGCACGGAGGCGGACCGCAAATTGCGGCCATGCTCGCTAAGATGGACATTGAATCGCGATTTGAGGGCGGTCTTCGGGTAACCGACGCCAAGACCGTCGAGATCGTCGAAATGGTGCTGGCCGGTTCGATAAACAAGGAGATTGTTGCCCTGATCAACGCCGAGGGCGAATGGGCAATCGGCTTGTGCGGCAAGGACGGTAACATGGTGTTTGCCGAGAAGCTGAAAAGAACGGTCATCGATCCGAACTCCAATATTGAAAAAATCGTCGATCTGGGATTTGTCGGCGAACCTGTAGAAGTTGACCGGACATTACTCGATCTTCTCGCGCGATCGGAAATGATACCGGTTATTGCGCCGGTTGCGCCGGGCCGTGATGGTCACACCTACAATATCAACGCCGACACGTTTGCAGGAGCGATTGCTGGTGCCCTTCAGGCAACACGCCTGTTGTTTCTCACCGATGTACCGGGCGTACTCGATAAGGATTCCAACCTGATCGACGAACTGACCGTTGCCGAAGCGCGGGCATTGATCGCCGACGGCACGATTCACGGCGGCATGATCCCGAAAGTGGAGACATGCATCGAGGCAATCGGCCGCGGCGTCGAAGGTGTTGTCATTGTCAACGGAAAAACCGCACACGCAGTGCTGCTGGAGTTGTTTACGGAACACGGTGCAGGAACGCTTATTGTTCCGTAGACAATCACGTCAATTTCACACGCCTTGCTGTCAGGCGAGCAGCAGCAGCATCAATATTCCCGCAACAATCAGGGCGCAGCCGGTCACTTCCAGCCGGTTTATATTCTCCCGGAATATGACAACCGATGATGCGAACGCAAATATCATTTCGACTTGCGCCAAGGCCTTCACTACAGCTGCCTGCTGCAAGGTCATTGCCATAAACCAGCCAAAGGATGCGGCAGATCCAGCCAATCCAACGATCAGCGCCGGCCGCCATGCGCGGAGCACATTTGCAATTTCGCTGCGATCGCGCATCAGCATCCATGCAAACATGACGAACGTTTGCAGAACTATCGCAAATACCAGGGTAATGGCTGCCTGCATCAAGAAATTCGGCCCACCGAGTGAAAGCGAGGCAGCCCGATAGGCAACTGCCGCGATGCCGAATGCAGTACCCGATACGATGCCGATCACTGCTGATCTGCTCATGAGACTGGTAAGAAGCGATTTGGGACCTATCGCCGTTCGGGCTACAGATATCGTCATTACGCCGGCAACGCTGATGGCGATTGCCGCGAGTGTCGAGGTGGCAGCTTTCTCACCCAGAAACAGCAGCCCGAAAAGCGCGGCCTGAGCTGGTTCGGTTCTCGAGTAGGCAGTGCCAACGGTGAAATTGCGATATGAAAACAACATTATGAGAAGAAAAGTGGCCGTGATCTGTGCCAATGCACCGAGCGTCAGCCAAGCAAAGAAAGTCAAATTCGTTTCGGGAATTTCGTAGCCGAAAATCAAGTGAAGTACCGCAACCAAACTGAGGGCAAACGGCATTCCAAAACCGAAACGGACAAATGTCGCACCTGT
Source organism: Phyllobacteriaceae bacterium (assembly GCA_024645155.1). Taxonomy (GTDB): domain Bacteria; phylum Pseudomonadota; class Alphaproteobacteria; order Rhizobiales; family Rhizobiaceae; genus JAHEGF01. The sequence continues at coordinate 9,780 of JAHEGF010000035.1, forward strand.
CGTACCCATGCGCGTTTTTAGATGTTTTTGCATTGCAGAGCGGATATTCTGCAAAAACGCAGCGACAATCGTTATCGGTATCCAAATCGCCATTTCGGAAAATTTCTCAGGTGTGCCAATCAGACGGAATCATGCCATAAGGCGATGATGGACAACAGGCAAGATTACGACCGGACTCTTCCCTCACCGGATGATTTTTCACACGTCACCGAATGGGTGTTCGATCTCGACAATACGCTCTATCCGCATCATTCAAACCTGTTTGCCCAGATCGATGTGAAAATGACAGAGTATATTGCGAACCTGCTTCGGCTGCCGTCGGATGAAGCCCGAATTGTGCAAAAGCAATTCTATCGGGAATACGGCACCACTTTGAGAGGATTGATGGACGTTCACGGTATCGACCCCGATGATTTTCTCGAAAAAGTCCACGATATCGACTATTCCCGGTTGGAGCCGGATCCGAAATTGGGAGACGCAATAACACGCCTGCCCGGACGGAAATTCATCTTTACCAATGGCGATCGCGGACATGCCGAACGGGTTTCGCGGCAACTTGGCATCCTGGACCATTTCGATGATATTTTTGACATCATTTCAGCCGATCTTACGCCCAAACCGGCCGCAGAATCCTACGACAAGTTCATCGCGCTTCACCGCGTGAAAACATCCTGTGCCGTCATGTTCGAGGACCTGGCGCGCAACCTGTTTGTTCCCAAGGCACTCGGAATGAAAACTGTTCTGATTGTACCGAGAAACTTTGAGCCCAGTTTTTCAGAAATATGGGAGCGGGACGGCCATGATGGTACAAATGTCGATCATGTCACCGATGATCTGGCTGGTTTTCTCCGCCATATCGAACCGGCAAACAGATGCGTCAGCATGTAAGACGGGTAACAGGCAGCTAGATCTATTTCATGTGTTCGTGTGCTCCAGCCGCCATGACCATCAGATCGACATCAATCGCTCCGGCTTTCTCGAACTTTAGGGTAACCTTGACGGATTCGCCTTCGGCAAACGGTTTGTCGACCATCATCATCATCAAATGATAGCCGCCGGGTTTCAGTTCAACGGTCTCACCTTTGGGAAGTTCAAGACCCCCTTCGACCGGCCTCATTTTCATCACGCCGTTGTCCATAACCATGGAATGGATCTCGACACGCCCGCTTGCCGGCGACGAGGCAGCCAGAAGCCTGTCCGCCTCGCCGGAATTGTTATGTATCGTGAGGAACCCCGCACCGGCCGGTGCGCCGGGTAACATCGCTTTCGCCCACGGCTTTTCGATGGAGATCCCGCCGGCAGCAACTCCGGTTACCGCAGCGATCGCCAAAATCACTGACAATATGAATGTTCTAATATGCAACATTGTTCGGTAGTCTCCATTGCGTCGGGGTACACTTAGGGGTGTTTTTCCGGGCGCGATAGACACATTTCGCCGCAGGGAAACAAATAATGAACTGCATACAACCAATGGTTGATTTTTGATTGTGAAACTCCTTACATACGGGTGCTTCATGGTGGTTTAGTCAGTTTTGAAAAGCCGGTTTGCGTATGCCGGATGCTCCAGGGCGAAATATGATGGCGACAAAGTACTATCAGGGAATTACTGATGCCCAGCGGCTGCAGAAGCCAGTTGACGAGCTTCCGCCATTTGATGCCGAAAGGCTGCGCACGACCAAGCTGACAGGCAAAATTGCCAGCAGGTTTCTGGAAAATCCGAGGTGGTTCTTCGGTTTACTAAGGCGGTTTAAACCGACGGTAAAGCTTGGTCCGCTGGTTCTCGTCTCCAGGAATGCAGATGTTCGGGAAGTTCTTGAACGCCAGGACGTATTCGAGACCCCGTTCGGCCTCGAGATGGAAGAAATGGCCGGTGGCACCAACTTCATACTCGGCATGCAGGACGGTGAAGCCTACCGGCGCATGAAATCGGCTGTCTTAAGCGCGTTTCCAATCGATGAAATCGAGGAAAAAGTCCGGCCTATTGCCGCCCGCCACGCACGTAACATCATGCTGCATGCGACCAGCGGGTTCGACATTGTCGACAAGATACTCAAGATCGTTCCGGTAAGGATTTGTAGGGATTACTACGGACTGGTCATTGACGACGAGATTGCGTTTGCCGACCGGGCCATTGCGCTCAGTTCCATATTCTTTGCCGATCCCTTCGGATCTGCGGCGACACGGGATCTGGCTGTTGTTGCCGCCTCCGATTTCCGTCAAATGATCGAACGTTCGATCAAGGCGGTTCGTGAAGGCCAGACCAGCCCGGATACACCATTGGGCCGTCTGGTCGGAATGGTTGACCGGAAACACGATCCGCTGCCTGTCGACCATTTGCATTCGATCGTCATGGGAATGGTCAGCGGGTTTACCCCAACAAATGTTCTTGCCGCCGGAAACTGCCTTGATGTCGTCCTGAGAAACCGGGATGCACAAGATGCGATCGAACGGGCAATCGTTAAAGAAGACAATGAGCTCCTTGACCGGGCAATCGTCGAAGCGATGCGTTTCAAGCCGATCAATGCAGGTGCATTTCGATATGCAAACCGGGATTTCGTAATTGCGGAAGGCACTTCGCGCGCCTATCGCATCAAAGCCGGATCGACCTTAGTCCCGATGACGTGGTCGGCAATGTTTGATGATGAAGCAATAAAGAATCCGAAAGCATTCGATCCCACACGTCCCGCATCGGACTACATGGTTTTCGGACACGGCATTCACTGGTGCATTGGCGCCAACCTTGCGAAAATCCAAATCGCCGAGGCATTTCGGGCAATTTTTTCAAAGCGGAATGTCAGGCGCGCTCCCGGCAAAGCCGGCCGTTTGAAAAGGCGCGGCGCTTTTCCGGAAAGCCTTTGCATAGATTTCGAAATGCCGTTGGACAGCACCGCAGTTACCCAGTCCATGGCCACGATGTGTTTTCCCGTCAGGAATTCCGTTGATCTTGCGGATTTGCGTAACGAGGTGGCAATGCTCGGGAACCCCTGTTTTGGTGAGCTTTGCGAAAATCTCGACGAAACCGGCGTGGTTCACTTTGCAAGCATGGCAGTAATCGGTGCGGGGAAAACTTCGGGGCCAAGTGATCTTCATCCGGCGCAAATTGTGCTTGAAATGTCTGCAGACGGCAATCCGGAAACGGCAATCCGCACGTTTGCACTTGCAACCCAAGGGCACCTGCGCCCGATTTTCCGCCGCGCTTGCAACCTTGATGACGGAGTATCAATCGAACAATTCCTCAAGGAACACCATGTCGAATTTTCGCCATCGTTCCTGCACAATGCCGGGCTTGCATTTGCGGGCGCTCCCGGACATTCAATCCACAGGATCAGGAAAGAGGCCGACCTGGCTAAATCCATTGGCGGAATGATACGGGATATCGGCAACGCAGGTCCGCGACATGCGGCCGGAATTTTGAAAGCAGTCAGACGGAAACTATCCGATGAAGGGCATTCCGACTGGGCTTTCCAGCCTGCTGACAGTCTGCTCGAAAAACCACCGGGATCAGTCGGCGCCGCGGTCACCGGGACAATCCTGTCTCCAACTGTAATGGCACTTTCTGCGATTATCCTGATTGGCGGCGTCGTTCTCAATTATCTTTATGTCCTGGGGGGAAGTTCGGGTAACTGGATATCGGCGATCCTGACAACCGCTGCTGCCATTGGTCTTACCATACTCGGCCTGGTCATACTGGCCGCGGTGATTGCAGGCGCTGCCATCTATGCCATTCGCCGCCTAGAAAAGCGGGACAAGATTTGTGATCAGCAAATCGGGCTTGAACGCTACGAGGAGATTTTGAAACGTGAAAACCATGGACAGCAAAATCATCTGACGGGCATTTCTGTGATCAAGGAGGGATTTTTGCGCAGAACCGCGTTGCGCCTCGTCTTCATGGTCATCGCAATAGCTGCCCGGGTCGTGTTCCGCCCCGGTATGCTCAGCGACATCAACACAATCCATTTCGCCCGCTGGATTGTGCTGCCGGGTACCGACAAGCTATTGTTTTTCAGCAACTATGGCGGCAGCTGGGAAAGCTACCTGGAGGATTTCATCACCAAGGCCCGGCAGGGACTTACCGGCGTTTGGAGCAACACGCTTGATTTTCCGCCCGCAAAATACCTCTTTGGCGAGGGCGCAAAGAACGGTGATCTGTTCAAGCGCTGGGCACGCAGGCAACAGTCTCCGACCCTGTTCTGGTATTCCGCATACCCGGGAATCAACACACAGCGCATACGCATCCATTCGGCCGTCCGCCAGGGGCTTGCACAGGCCAATACCGAAAGTGAGGCACGGGATTGGTTAAATCTTTTTGGCTCTTTACCACGGCCTGATCACATCCTGGAAACCGATGAAATCCAATCGATCCTGTTCGGGCCTATGGGCGACCTTAAACACAGTGAGCTTTTCGGTATCACAGTTCCGGCCGGGATATCCGGCCGGAAACGGAAAAAAATGCTCGAATGGCTGGAAAAGACCGTTTCCTTCGGCGATCGGAAACCGGCCGGCAACGCCATGATTGCAGCCTTTGGGCCAAATGGACTGGCCCGCCTCGGACTGGGTGAACGACTTGGGCGTGACGCGATGAGCGGATTTCCACCCAGCTTCCGGCAAGGCATGGATCATGGAGCACGATCGCGCCTGCTTGACGATGACGGCCCAAACGCTCCGGCGAAATGGCGCTGGGGAAACAAGAACAATCCCGTTGATCTGGTTCTCATTTGTTATGGCCGGACCACCTCTGAACTCACCGCCTTGACCAAGCAACTGGAAAAGGAAGTCAAGGATGCCGGTTTGGGTGTCGGGACGCGTGTTCCAATGGGAGGCAAGCCCCGCAACGGCCCTGCAAAAGAGCATTTCGGATTTGTTGACGGAGTTTCCCAACCGTTGATCAAGGGGACCGCCAAGGCACTGGGGACGGTACCCCAGCAGCATGTGGTGGAACCCGGAGAACTCATCCTGGGCTACAAGGATCAACGTCAGTATTTTCCGCTGTCGCCTGTTGTTCCAGCCTGGGCCGACCCTCTGTCGCTGCTGCCGGCGCCAGCTGGCGGCCACGGAAAACCGGCAGATGGCGAAAGTGATCCGGCGGTGCGCGATTTTGGACGCAATGGCAGTTACCTGGTCGTCCGCCAGTTTGAACAACACGTAAGTGGCTTTCACACTTTCTGCCGCGATGCTGCGAACAAACTGAACAAGGACGGCCATAGCGGTTTCAATGTCACTGCTGGCTGGATCGCGGCAAAAATGGTCGGGCGCTGGCAGGATGGAACGTCTCTGGTGCGGAACCGGTACGGTGAAAAAGACCGGACGATCGACAACGCCTTTACCTATGGAGCGGAAGACCCGCAGGGAACGCATTGTCCGCTCGGTTCCCATATCCGCCGATCCAATCCGCGTGATTCGCTCGGCGAAGACCGCGAACGCCAAATTGAACTAACCAAGCGGCATCGCATTTTACGGGTGGGACGCCGTTATGAATATACACCTGCCGGGGAAAAGTCCCGGGAAAAGGGGCTGATGTTCATGTGCCTGAACACGGATATCGAACGCCAGTTTGAGTTCATTCAGCAAACATGGGTCAGTGCTTCAGCATTCCATGGATTGGATACAGAACGGGATCCGCTGGTTGGTGATCCGCAAAAAAACGACCAATTCACAATCCCGACTGAATCCGGCGGGTTAACTGTGTCGGGCCTGCGCAATTTCACGACACTGCACGGGGGTGGATATTTCTTCATGCCCGGACGCGGTGCAATCCGATTTCTTCGCTCACAGTTTTGATCTGACCTGCCAGCGAACCAATACGGGTCCACCGCCAAAACCCGTCAGTTTCGTTTTTTTCCGGGGAAAAGTCCGATCAGGAACTCAGTCACCTTCGTCCATTGCTATTTGCTTCAGGCGGTCAGGTCTAAGAAGCCTAAAAGAACCGCGTTTTGACTCCAGCAGTTTTTCCCGCTTCCATGAAGTTATTATCTTGTTGATCGATTCTCTGGTTGCCCCGAGGAACTCAGCCAGATCGGATTGCGGGATTTTTATCCAGCCTTCCGGATCAGCAAACAATTTGGCCATCAGCGCAAGGCGTTTGGCGAGCCGCTGTTCAATCTTCAGATGGGCATGGTCGCCCAACTCACCGGAGACCCAACGGACACGGGCACACAGCAGATTGATAAATGCTGTCGCCAACTGGGCATCATTTTCGATGCGCTGTAAAAGTTGCGTCCGCTTGACCGTTCTGACTTCGCAGCCGCTTACACAGGTCGCTGTTGCAGTGCGCCGCCCGCCATCAAGCGCCCCGATCTCGCCAATCATACCGCCGGTGGTAATGATGTTAGCAACCAGCTTTTTTCCAGAGGACGAATAAATGCTGATTTCTACAGTGCCGGCTACCAGCAGATGCAATTCATCTCCCGGATCATCCTGAAGAAAAAGGTTGTGGCCGGCAGCATGTTTTTCGACCCGGCTGTGGCCGAACAGTTTTTCGACAATACGTTGATCGAGGGTGGCTGCAGACAATGCATCTGCTTCGTTACGTGGCAATCTTGGTTTGAGACGCCTGCTTTCCATGACTTGATTTTCCCACCCATCCGGCGATGATTGATCGATATGGAAAGTCCTCAACAAACCTGCCCCGATAATGGAAAATTTGTCAATGAGCGAAAGTTACATCAAGACCGAGACGCATGACGGATACCGCACGGTTATTCTCAACCGCCCGGAAGTGCTCAATGCGTTTAACGAAACCATGCATCTGCAACTTCAATCCACGATCGATGACTGCGAGAGTGATAAGACATGCAGGGCTATTGTGTTGACGGGTGCGGGGCGCGGATTTTGCGCAGGCCAGGATCTTTCAGACCGTGATCCTGTATTGATGGGAGATTCTCCCGACCTGGGATTGGGACTTGAAAAATTGTACAATCCGCTCATCCGTCGAATCCGGTCCTTGCCACTGCCGGTAATCTGCGCGGTTAATGGAGTTGCAGCCGGAGCCGGTGCCAACATCGCGCTTGCATGTGATATCGTTCTGGCAGCAAAATCTGCAAAATTCATACAGGCATTTTCAAAAATCGCCCTGATACCCGATGCAGGTGGCACCTTTTGGCTGACACGGAGATTGGGTGAGGTAAGAGCCAAGGCTCTGGCGATGACGGCCCAACCGCTTGAGGCGGAATTGGCTGCTCAATGGGGTTTGATCTGGCAAGCCGTTGACGACGACCAGTTGATGAATGAAACCGCCGTTCTGGCGCAACGCCTTGCCGCGAACTCTTCCCGCGCCAACGCGCTCACAAAACAGGCAATTCATAGTGCCCTAACAAATTCTCTGGATGAACAGCTTGATGTCGAACGCGACTTACAAAGGCAAGCCGGGCGTTCCGGAGACTACAAGGAAGGCGTGCAGGCTTTTCTGGAAAAGCGAGCAGCGGTTTTTAACCGTGAATAGCGTTTGCACCGACAGCGAATGTCAAATCATCGGACCTGCGGCTTGATTGACCGTGTTGCGACGGCTAACGATTGGACTGAACCGCGCAAACGAGGGGCGTGACATTGGACGCAGTAGAGAATGCGATAAGAACTGCCCTGGCCAGGGGTGACGCTACTGACCGTGCATTCCGGGAGAAAGTCTACCGGTCGGTGTTCAGCGCCCTGGAAAGGGCATCCTCGTCAAATAGCCCCGTTTCTCCCGAAATCGCTGCCAAACGCCGACAGGTACTTGCCGAAAAGATACGTGAAATTGAAACGGCATATATCCGTGCGGAAATCGATCCCAATCCGCCAAGTTCTGACTCGGCACCCGAGCCCGAAATGCGCAGCCGACCAGTTGAGCCTGTAGCAAGAGCCGAATCTGCATCCGATATCCACTCGGAAGCCGCGGACGAGCCCGACGAACCGGTTTTCAGCCGTAAGCGACGGCCTTTTACATTGCTGCTCATCGCATCGCTTGTCATCGCTGCGCTCGGCATGGGCGCATGGTGGGTCTATCAGAGCGGATTAATGCTGTCGGACGCCGAACGTGATACCCGGGTGCCCAATCCGCCACGCACGCTTTCTGAAGAAGATTTCAAGCCCGATCCGGGAGGATCACCTGCACTGCGCGAGCAGGCGGAAGAAAACCGGGTGTGGATTGGCATATTCTCTCCGGATGATCCCTCCTCGGTCGTCGCGACTTCCGGTGCGACGGCAGAAATTGCAGATGATGGCCGTGGGCAGGTATTGCGCATCCGGTCGTCGACAAAGGAAGCCGCGGTGATGTTTGATGTCGGTCAGGGCATACTGGAGCAAATCGCCGGCAAGAAAGCTGTTTTCGATATCGTCGCTTCTTCCGAGGAAGGCAAACCCACTCAAATCTCTGTTCGCTGCAATTTCGGAGATCTCGGTGACTGCGTTCGCCGGCGTTACGATATTGTTGCAACGCCATCGGAATTTCTCTTTGAGCTAGAACTTCCCGATGCAAGCCCGGGTGCCTCCGGTACGATAGCAATCGTATCCGATATCAACGGCAGCGGTCTTGCGGTGGATATTCGCGAGATAAAGGTTTCCGCCAGCCCCTGATCCCGACAAATCGTTTGGCGATTTTCCGTTCGCATATTAGGTCTGTATGCCGATGGAACATTTGACGAACAAAAAACCAGCCAGCTTGCCCCTATTACCGGATGTATTTGCAAACTGGTTTTCTCGGCGCGGGTGGGCGCCGCGCGCCCATCAGCTTGATTTGCTTGAAAAAGCCGCATTTGGCCGGTCTACCCTGCTCATCGCTCCGACCGGTGCGGGTAAAACGCTCGCGGGTTTTCTCCCGTCGCTGGTTGATCTGGCAGTCGGCAGTAACCTGCGGCATAGCGGAACTGAGCGAGGCGTACACACGCTGTACATATCGCCGCTGAAGGCGCTGGCAGTGGATATCGAACGTAACCTATCTGCCCCCGTCAGGGAAATGTC
>JAHEGF010000234.1 GCA_024645155.1 Phyllobacteriaceae bacterium
AATAGTCTCTGTGATGAAGCCGTCTCCCGATCCAGTGGTCTGGGTCTGGTTGCGGCGTGTCATGATCACATCAACAAAGTCGTTGGGTAGAATGAATCCGCCGGCTGATGTATCGGCGGATATCTGCGTTGCAATCGCTCTCTTGCCCGACGGCAGAATCGAAGACATGAAACTTTGCCCTGCACCAATCAACTTGATGCGACGAATCGGTTCTCCGGGAAAGAAAGCCAGCCTGACAACCGATCCGCGAAGGTCTTCGACCGCATTGGGTTCGGCTCTTTTGGTGATGAAAGTTTCGTTTACCGCATCACTCGGCCATGATTGCCAATTCAGTTGGCCCTGCAGCTCCAGCCCGACAGGCAGGTTTTCCGATGCGACCAGCACTTCTTCCAGGTCGATGGCCGGACGAACTACTTCTGTCGTTGTAGCTACTTCGGGCGGCGGGCCAGCAGCCATCTGCTTGGCTATATAGCCGGCACCCCCTGCCGCGGCGACAGCAATTCCCATTACGATTAGACGCGATGCATTCATAAGAACCAACTCCGGACTGATGAACAATTTCCATCAGTGCGGACAATGCCGTGCCAATCGTGTAATTATGGTTAATGCGATGCTGACAATTGTGATTAATAATTGGTTGCACCATTCTTTTTGATACCTGAGCGCATAAAATCTGGCTTTACTTGCCGCATTCAAAATTGCGGGAGTATTTTGTAGGCATTGGGTGAAAGAGCCGAAAATGGTTCAGATGGAACCCAGTTGTTCCAAGACCCAGCCGCCAAGGATCGAATTGGGAAACGTAATCAGGCCGGAAGCGCCCAGTGCAATCCCATAGGGGATGCCTTCGTCGTTGTTGGCGATTTTTTGCAGGAATGAAACATGCCCGCTGTAAACGGCAATTGCAGAATTGCGGTAAAACAGTATCGCCATTGTCAATGCGCCGCCCAGAATCGCCGACGTGAGCATGTATTCAAGCAGCGGCATTCCGAAGCCGAACCACAGCGACGTTGACGCCAGGAGTTTGGCATCGCCGCCACCCATGGTGCCAAGCGCAAAAAGCACGAATGTTACCGCCAGCACGCCGCCGGCCGTTGCGAAATGGGTGCCGATAGTTGCCCAGTCGAGACCGGCAAACGGAGCCGCTACGGCAAAGGTTGCGACAAGCAATACTGAAACACGATTTGCGATCGTCATCGAAAGCAGATCTGAAACAGCCGCGTAAGCCATGCAAAAGGGAAAGATCACAAGGATGGCAGCTATTATCATATCCGGTTCAATCCGTCTGGTGGGTTCTTGTTACTTGTTCGGCTTTGTCACGAAATCTAGCATCCAGGATTTAAGCAATGGTGAAATATCAATACGGGTAAAAGAAAACGGCCGCCCCGAGGGGCGGCCGCTTTGTTCCGGCCGGAGCCGGAGCCAAAATCAGAAAGCGTATTACTGAGTGTTAGCAAGTTCGTCAGCAACGTGGTTGAACTGAGCCGACAGGCCAGCACCAAGTTTGGTTGCGCCAGCCGTAATGGCCAGAGCGATAAGAGCAGCGATCAGGCCATACTCGATGGCTGTTGCGCCGGATTCGTCTTTCATGAAACGTGCGATAGTTTTGGACATTTGAGAGCTCCTTACTCCAATTATTTACAGCACTCCCGTCAGCTTTTGTTGTGCGCTGATCGGATGTGGCCAAACTACAGAGGAGCGGTTGCGATCCGCTTAACAAACAGCCTTACCGAAACCTTTCACGGCACAAGTGCGTGTTGTGGTTAAATGAGGATTAAGCGGATCACTAAAAAACCGGAGCTGGGTTTGCCGTATATATATAAGAGCAACGCGATCTGGTTTAACCGTTCCTTCACCATTCAGGCTCATTTTCTGTTCATTGTTCTATTCAGGAGGCCCGCATGGCCAAGTTTGATTTCCGCTTGCAAAGCGCGTCCCGTCTGCTTGCAATTCCCGCCGCTGCACTGGCTTTGACGGTTTCACCGGTAAATGCCGACAACGGTATCGCCGTGATGATGAACCAGGCAAAAATCGTCAGACTAGCGCGCGATGCCGATACAATCGTCGTCGGGAATCCGGCAATCGTCGATGCAGCCGTTCAGGATGCCAGGACGGTTGTTCTCACCGGCAAGGGATTTGGAATAACAAACCTGGTTGTGCTTGATGACGCGGGCGAACCGATCGTTGACGAGGAAGTCTATGTACGCAGGAATTCGTCACGGACTCTGAGGGTATATCGCCGCGCAAATGTCCAGACACTGTCATGTACGCCATTCTGCGAAGGTGCGTACAAGAGCGAGGCCGAGCAGGCGTCTGATGCCGAGATGAGTGCCGGCTCGCAATAGTACAACTGCTACACACAAGCCCGCTTCCGACGGTTTGAAAAACATTTCATCGTTTTCAAACCGTTAAGCGCATTGCTAAAATTTTGCGGTCCAATCGAACTGTCCTTCAACTGGTTTTATCTAATATGCGGCCATAACATTCCTGTTTTATTAGGGGAAATTGGCATGCGACACATCAAAACAGCCAGACAGGGCAATCCGGTTTTCCAGAGATTTGGGCGCATCGCGCTATCGCGATTTCGTAAAAATCGGGACGGTGTCGTAGCGATCGAATTTGCCGCGCTGGCTATCCCTTTTTCGCTTCTGGTATTTGCAATCCTGGAAAGCTGCATATCGTTTGCTGCCCAGCAGGTCATGGCAAATGCCACCGAGGATATTGCACGTCAGCTCCGTACCGGCCAGATTCTGGCCGCGGACATGAACGAAACCGAGTTGAAGCAACTGATCTGCGATGATCTTGAAATCATTGTTTCAAGCGGCTGTCCCGAACTGGAAGTCGACTTGAAGGAATATGCATCATTTGCTGCAGCGGCTGCGGTCAAAACCAAAATCACTTCCGATAACGACATAGACACAACCGGATTTGCGGTGACGCCAGGCAAGTCGGGCACCAAAAACATGCTGCGCGTGTTCTATCGTTGGCCGGTGATGACGGACCTGATGCGCAAGTCGATGTCCAATCTCAAGGACGGCAAAACGCTGCTGTTCGCCACCGTTACCTGGCAAAACGAGCCATTCGAAGACTAGAAACCGAACTCAGCAATTCGGCAACACGACAATATTGGGGGTTACCGGGAATATGACCGACACAAGGAAATCCGGCGGATGGCTTTCTAAATTGCGCGCCCCGCTGAGTAAATTGTCCACAGACAGACGCGGGGTAGCTGCGGTCGAATTCGCATTCATCGCACCGATCCTGTTCATCCTCTACTTTCTCACCATGGAGACGTCGCAAGCCATCGATGTCAACAAGAAGGTCGGCCGGGTAGCCAGTATGGTTGCCGATTTGGTCACACAGCAACAAACACTGAAGAAGACAGAAGCCAATGCGATCCTCGCGATCGGGCAATCCATCCTGTATCCCTATGGACGTTCAACGCCCGGCATAGAAATTACCGGCATCGACATTTCCGACGAGGCAACACCGAAGGTGACGGTGGCCTGGTCACGAAAAATGGTTGCCGGTTCAACTTCGGCCGGAGCCGGCATTGGTACGGTTACAACAGTTCCCGACAAGCTCAAGATCCGCGGAACCTTCCTGGTCCGGGTCACGGCATCGCTCGGCTACAAGCCGGTCCTTGCCTGGACAGCCAGCCAAAAGGCCGGACTGGCACAAAATAACATCCGTGTGTGGTTGAATGATATTTCGATGGGCGAAACCTACTATCTGCGCCCGAGAATGAGCACCACTGTCACCTGTGGCGATTGCAACAGTTGAGAATTCATCCCGCTTTTTCAGAGCATCACTGAAAGCCCGCCTTAGAGCGGGCTTTTTTTCGTTCACTTTTGAGTGCGGAAACGGTGCCTATAAAATGATGCGGGCCGGTAACGGAATGCCTTGACGATCATTGTCTCAACAGCAATCTGGTGGCAGGTTCCGGGACGGACCTGAAGCCGGATATTGCCGGCACATTTACATCCGGCTTTGGCAAGCTGTCCGAAGCTGCAGTTGCAAAGATGGAGCCACCATGGCGCGCGCAATTGTGTTTGTTCTTGATTCTGCTGGAATTGGCGGTGCGCCGGACGCCGAAAAATATGGTGATGCCGGGGCCGATACTCTCGGCCATATCGCCGAAGCCTTCGCGCGCGAACCGCTTCTACGGACGGGGAACCGATCCGGACCGCTTCATATCCCCAACATGGCCGCGCTTGGAATATCGCTGGCGCATCAGATCGCCACGGGCCAGCCGCTGGCCGGCATCGAAGTCGCCCCCGTCACCGGATTTCACGGGGCTGCCTGCGAAATCTCAAGCGGCAAGGATACACCTTCGGGGCATTGGGAGATCGCCGGTGTCCCGGTGTTGTTTGACTGGACCTGTTTTCCCGATACCGTGCCCGCGTTTCCCGGGGCACTGACCGACAGGATTATCGCTGAAGGCGGGCTTCCCGGCATCCTGGGCAATTGCCATGCATCTGGCACCGAAATTGTCGAGCGGCTGGGGGAAGAACACATGACAACCGGCAAGCCGATTGTCTACACATCGCAGGATTCGGTTATACAGATAGCCGCCCATGAAGAGACTTTCGGCCTGGAGACGCTGTACCGGCTTTGCATCCTGGTCCGGCACCTTGTCGATCCCATGAATGTCGGGCGTGTTATCGCACGCCCATTCACCGGCACGCCGGCCCGCGGACTGACACGAACAGCCAACCGCAAGGACTATACCGTACCGCCCCATGAACCAACCTTGCCCGACCGCTTGACCGAATGCGGCCGTGAGGTTCTTGCGATCGGAAAAATTGGCGACATTTTTGCCCACCGGGGCATTACGGAAGTGCGCAAGGGCAAGGGAAACATGGAAATGTTTGATGCAGCACTTGCTGCGATGGCGGACTGCGGCGACGGCGGCCTGGTATTTGCCAACTTCGTGGATTTCGACACCGAATACGGGCACCGCCGCGACATTGCGGGATATGCTGGCGCTCTCGAAGAATTCGACAGGCGGCTTCCGGAAGCTGCAGAATTGTTGCGCGACGGCGACATGCTTATCTTGACGGCCGATCATGGCAACGATCCCTCCTGGCGCGGTACCGACCACACACGTGAAACCATTCCGGTTGTGGGTACGGGACCGGGTATCAAGCCTGTCAGTGTCGGCAAGAGGGCGACTTTTTCGGATATCGGCGCAACCGTGGCCGAACATCTTGGCATTCCGGCCGGGCGCCACGGCACCTCCTTCCTGCAACTCATCGCTCCCGATGCCTGAATTGCCAGAAGTCGAGACAGTCCGCCGCGGACTGCAGCCGGTTCTTGAAGGCGCCCTCGTTCGC
>JAHEGF010000235.1 GCA_024645155.1 Phyllobacteriaceae bacterium
CTATGGGCGGCGGAAAAAGCAGTCCTTGTCCGAAATCAATTGTTAACATTGCAAGTAAAATACCGGAGACAGGGAAACGACGCCGTGATTTCAGTAGGCGGCTCGTTCTTCGCAAATTGCGATTCCGGCCGCTCGCAATCCCCCAATTTCCCAATCATATCTGAACGTTAGGGCATTCCCGGCATTGCAAATTGAAGGGCAGTCTCGGTTACGGGGATGCCATTCATTCAACTTTTAAGAAAATCGGAGGGAACTGCGAAATCTGAAATAAATTCGCACCCGCTATGATGCACCAAACAACTCGGGCGGCATAGAAAGTTACCAACATGACGGACCAACTTCTCGGACAGAAAACGGCACAAAACCGAGCACGCGTTCTGACAAAACGCTTTGCTTCAGACCGTTCCGGAAATTTTACCATAATGTTTACGGTGGCCGTTGTGGCGCTTGTTCTTGCTGGTGGGTTGGCCATTGATTTCTCGCGTGCCGTGACTAGCCAGTCGACTTCGCGCAATGCACTCGATGCGGCAATCCTTGCGACCGCACGGGAACTTGCCAACGGCGCCATCGAACCCAATGAAGCACAGGCCTTTCTTGTAAACTATCTTGAAGGAATTTTGGCGACTTCGCTTGGTTCCGGCAGCGATTTCCAATTGGCGAATTTCTCGCTGGATAACGGCACCGAAACGATCACCGCTTCTCTAACTCACAACCTGCCGATGACCCTCATGGCGGTTGGAGGTGTGAAAAGCAAGAAATTTACAGCCGAATCGGCGGCATCCTATGGCTTGGAAAAGACCGAAATCACCATGACATTTGATGTGACCGGCTCAATGCGGGGCTCGAAGATTGCAGACCTCAAACGGGCGGCATCCAACGGTATAAGCGAACTGCTGACCGGGAATGCCGTAACGACCGGAAATCTCAGGATCAGCATCGTCCCCTATGCCGAAGGCGTGAACTCCGGGCCGCTTTATCAAACGGTTTTTGTCGAGTCAGAAGGGACCAGTGGCCCGCCACCGAAAGATACCGACCCGATCGATGTGTCCGCGGCAACGGATAAATGCGCCACAGAGCGCAAAGGTCCCGCACAATATACGGATGACAGCCCGCGCGTTGGAAAGATTAACCGCGATTTCCGCCTCAATACTTGCCCGGCTTCTCCGCTGATCCCGCTCACCAGCAACAAGGCGCTGTTGCTGAATGCCATCGATGACATGACCGTTGGCGGCGGAACTGCGGGACATATCGGCATTCAGTGGGCCTGGTACCTGATATCACCGAAATGGGCGGATTATGTACCGGCCGGTTCAGCCGCAGCCGAATATACTTCTACCGCCCGCAAATACGCGATCATAATGACCGATGGCGAATTCAATATTGCCTACGCGGATCTGGGTAACAATGAGACCCCGAGGGGCCAGGCCCGGAAATCAATGGCCAAAGCCAAGAAGCTGTGCGCAAACATGAAGCAAAAAGGGATAGAAATATTCACCATCGGATTTGCGCTCACCCAGAATGATGCAAGGGAAACGATGCGCGACTGTGCTTCACCGGATACCGATCAAATGACCTATTATTACGAGGCCAGCGGTGGCCTTGAACTGAAAAAGGTCTATGAGGATATCGCCACCAGGATCAAGCAGCTGCGCCTGGTTCGATAGATCCTGCACGGCAATTGAAGCTCCCCGCAAGATCGGGAAAGGGTGCGGACCGGCCTACGCGGTCCGTACAGCGTCCAGATGATATCGCTGACGACCTGACCCTAAGCTTTCCCTGAAACGCCACTGCTTCCCTCGTGGAGATTTGCAGCCTCGCAAATAATAGAGGGTAAGTACCAGCGATTATCCTGGATGTCCAAGCCTGAACCCGGTCTGTCCGCCACGGTATGCCGGCGGTGGCAACGAAGCGCCTCGCCTGTTCTCACGAAATTACAAGCTGCTGGCAGCAACCGCTACCGGCAGCTTACCCGGCGCCTGGCTGACTAATATTCAATTGCAATGGTGAATAGCGTCCAACGGAATCGTCGCATGGTCCAAGGGTGCGGGTAGATCAAATCTTGAAACTCACAATGTCCCGTGTAGCGGTACCGGCCGCTACGCCATGCACATTTCCATTTTTGAAAGCAGGCGCGGCAGATCCACTGGTTTGGTTTCAAACTCAGAACAACCGGCTTCAAAGCTTTTTTGCCGGTCTGATTCAAATGCGCTCGCCGTGAGCGCGAGGATCGGAATATCCTTTGTCTTCGGATTTGCCTTGATGCACCGTGTCGCTTCCCAGCCGTCCATCTCGCCGAGGCCAATATCCATCAAAATGATATCCGGTTGGATTTTCAGCGCGGCAGCGATACCGTCGGGACCATCTTCGGCAAAACGAATATTGTACCCGCGACGTTCAAGTCTCCGGCCGAGAACGTCCCGGTTGATTGGATTGTCTTCAACGATCAGGACTAAGGTCATGATGCCAGTGCTCCTTTTTCATCCGCCGCAATTTCGCCGGAAGAAGAATTGCTGCCCGTAAAGTCCCGCGCACGCTTGAGCGCACGTCTCAGTTTTGTTGAGTCGATGGGTTTCGTGATCGCGCCAACCGCGCCATTTTCTTTTGCCGATTGGTGCTCATCGAGATTGCTCGTCATGATAACCGGAATGCCGCTGGTTGCCGGATCCGACCTCAAGGCGGAAAGCAGATCCCAACCGTTCAGGCCAGGCATGACGATATCCAGCAAAATGACAGAGGGTTTGACCGACCGCGCGATGTGAACGACGGATTCCGGCGCATCTGTGGAGATCGGTGAATAGCCTTCCTTGCGCAACAATCGTTCTGCCAGTTCAAGGAACTCTCGGTCGTCATCGACAAGCAAAACGCGCTCACCTGCCCTGGCTCCGATAGGGGGTTCAGCAATCCCGGCAAAACCAGTGCCACGGTCCTGGTTATCGGCGATCGTCTGTTTGAGTATTGCCTCGTTATCGTCTTCGGCGCCTATGATCTGCCCGCTCGACTTAACGGGAAGCTTGATTGTGAAGCGCGAACCTTCACCCAGTTCGCTCTCAAGGGTCAGGTCACCGCCCATCAAGCGGCACAAGTTGCGGCTCAGGGAAAGTCCGAGGCCGGTTCCGCCGAATTTGGAAGCCACGGTTGCGTTAGCCTGGGCAAAATTCGCGAACAGCTGGTCCTGCTGTTCCTTGCTGATGCCGATACCCGTATCGCTGACCGAGAAGTTTATCCAGTCTTCACCGTCGCACACTTCCCGTCTGATTGCGAAAGTGATCTGGCCATTCTGGGTAAACTTGGAGGCATTGCTGATAAGGTTGAAGATCGCCTGGCGAAGCTTGGTGGCGTCCGCTTCAATATGCCCAAGGTCGTCGTCGCGTTCGACTACGAAACTGTTTGTGTTCTTTGCCGCAATCAACCGGCTGGTCGATTCGATTTCGTCGACGATGGAATCCAGCTTGATGGATTCGACATGCAGTTCGACTTTGCCGGCTTCTATCTTCGAAATGTCGAGAATGTCATTGACCATGGCAAGCAGGTGTTTTCCCGCCGCACTGATCTTTTGAAGATCGGCGATCTGAGACCCGTTTCCATCGATTTCCGCGTCTTCCAGTAGGATTTCCGAATATCCCAACACTGCATTGAGTGGTGTCCGCAATTCATGGCTCATCTTGGCCAGGAACTCGGATTTCGCACCGTTCGCACGCTCCGCATCGTCCTTGGCGACGGTCAGCATGGCCATCGTATCCCGGTGCCGGTCAATTTCCTTGAGCAGTTCGGATTGGGAATCGACGACGCTCGAATAGTAGCTTGCCATTACAAATACGTATGTCGATGCACAAAATGCCGAGATGACCCCGATACCAACCACACCTTCAATCGGGATATGATCCGGAAACGCACCGTTGTTGCGGTAAATGAAATAGAAACCGGCCAGTCCGACGGTCATCTGGGCGAATATCGCGATACGGGTGATTGGCCCGGAACCGAGATAGTAAAAACCGAGGAGCGGTACAATCAGCAGCCACATCAGGAATGGAGAACTTGCGCCGCCATACTGGTACGAGCCCCAGAGAATTGCGAAATTGAGGTTGGCAACCGACAGCAGGGCTAACTGCATGTAGTATTTTTCGAAAATCTTGACCGCAAACGGGAACAGCCAGAATGCGGTTATGGAACCGGCCAGGATATGGACATGGGGCCACGGTTGCGGATCGTTCAGCAGCAGGAACAGCGTAATCGGATGACCCAAAAACGGTCCACACAAATGACTGATCAAAAACATGCGCACGCGTTTGTTTGCGTGCAGATCATTTCGAATACCG
The DNA here is from genome assembly GCA_024645155.1 of Phyllobacteriaceae bacterium. Classification (GTDB taxonomy): domain Bacteria; phylum Pseudomonadota; class Alphaproteobacteria; order Rhizobiales; family Rhizobiaceae; genus JAHEGF01. The sequence goes on from JAHEGF010000235.1 coordinate 4,317, forward strand.
CTTGGCGTAAACCACTCAACAAGCGCGTTGAGGTACTTCATCATAAACATGAACTGTGTCCCGCTGGTTTCTGAGCCAAGAATACCGCCAAGGAATTGCAATTTGGTAAATCGGAAACTCGCCTGATGCTTTCCAGCACTGCAAATTGGCGATTTGCCTACAATTTTAGGCGTCGCCTTCAGTCAAGTTTCATTGCTCCTGCGTAACCTCGAATCCGGAACAGGCGGGGGTGATATGGGTGTACTGAAACGAAGTGGTGGCTTTCCAGGGCATCATGTACGGACGATGGTCACCCGCAGGCCACGCGGCGAGGCGGCCGAACCCGTTGCCGCCATCAGTTTCCACGCATCGGCGAATTCGGCGGCCAGTGTCCGCGATCTGGGCATGTCCGTTTTCCAGTTCGTGAACGCAGCCTTTGACGGACCCGCAGGTGTGCATGCACCAACCCTGATCACATCGCTGGCGGTACTTGCAGGTTACGGAACCAAGAAGGCTGTCGAACTGGACATAGCCAACGGCACCTGCGTCGATGATTTCAGGCGATATCCGATCGGTAGTAACCGCTATCTGGTTCTGTCCGACAATGTCAGTAACCGTCTCATGGATATGAACAATTCCGGTGTCATGCCGGCAATTCTCGGGGCCGCAATGCGTGCCGGCCTGCAAAGGCTTCCCAATGTAAGTGTACTGGCGAGCCAGATTCTCCTGGATGCGGACGCCGGTGTCTATTCGGAATACCTTTGCGAAAAACGGATTGCACCACGAATGGGGCCCGAGGCCATGGCTGCGATGCTGTGGCCCGACATGAAGAGTTTCACAGGTAATGATGGCACGACAGGTCATCTACTACCGGGCGCGGCCGCGCAGGCAGCAGCTCACGCTGTTTCGATCTATCGGAACACCATTTGCCTGGAGACCAGTATCGCGCTGGCGATCAGGACAGCACTGGTGATGTCGAAATCTGATACGACATTCTAGCTGTCAATGACGGATCGTGGCGTG
>JAHEGF010000236.1 GCA_024645155.1 Phyllobacteriaceae bacterium
AACGCGTAAAGCACGGCAGCGCGCGCCACAGGCTCGGGGGCATTGAAGTTGTTCTTCATCACCGGCGAGGTGCCGGTGAAGTCGACCGTCGCTTCGCGCTTCTTGCGATCGACCGTGATGTGCACCTTGATGGTCTGGCCGGTGTCGGTGGGGTATTCGTAACTGGAGTCATCCGGCAGGCGCTCAAGGATCGCGCGCACGCTTTCAGCTGCATTGTCCTGGACATGGCCCATATAGGCGGTCACGACATCGAGGCCGAAATGGCTGACCATCTTGCGCAGTTCGGCGACACCCTTCTCGTTTGCGGCAATCTGGGCTTTCAGGTCGGCCACGTTCTGGTGGACGTTACGTACCGGGTAAGGGTGATCGGTCAGGAGACTGACCAGTTCGGCCTCGCGAAACCGGCCTTTTTCAACCAGGCGGAAATTGTCGATCAGCACGCCTTCCTCGTCCACGGTCGTGGCGAGCGGGGTCATTGAACCGGGAGCCGAGCCGCCGACATCGGCATGATGGCCACGCGAAGCCGAGTAGAACAGTATTTCGGTGCCGTCATCGCTGAAAACCGGCGTTACGACGGTAATGTCGGGCAAATGGGTTCCGCCATTATAAGGTGCGTTCAGGGCAAAAACGTCGCCGGGGTGAATGTCGCCCTTGTTGAGGCGGATCACCGTTTCGACCGAGCGGTCCATCGATCCCAGATGCACGGGCATGTGTGGCGCATTGGCGACCAGTGCGCCCTGGCGGTCGAAAACCGCGCACGAGAAGTCGAGACGTTCCTTGATGTTGACGGAATAAGCCGTGTTTTGCAGCGTCAGGCCCATTTGCTCGGCAATCGACATGAACAGGTTGTTGAATACCTCGAGCATGACCGGGTCGGCTTCGGTGCCGAGCGCGGCCACGCGCTGCTTTTTTTCGCCGCGTTTCAACAGGACATGGTTTTTTGCCGTAATTTCAGCATTCCAGCCGGGTTCGACGACGATCGTCTGGTGATCCTCGATGATCAGTGCCGGTCCGGCGATGCGGTTGCCCGGTTTCATATTGACACGATGATGCACGGCGGTATCGCGCCAGGTACCGTCACAATACATCGGCCGCGTTTCCTCCGGGCCAACGTCGTTTTGGCTAACCGCCAGATCGCGCTCATTGCGGCCCTGTTCGCGCATGTCGATAGCCTCGACACTCAGCGTTTCTATGACCATTTCCTTGTTTTCATAGATAAAACCGAATTGCGCCTTGTGCGCCTTCTCGAAGTCGGCGATGGCATTTTCGATGGAGAAATCATCGAAGTTTACCGGCAGCGCCGTATCCGTTCCGTCATAGCGGACCTGCAACACCGGCCGCCAGGCGATTTCGCTGTCGGTTATGCCCTGGCTGTTGAGCTCGGCGTAGACTTGTTTGCGCAAATGGTCGGCGGTCAGCCGCACATCTGTCAGGGAAGTTTCGGAAAGCGGCTTGATCAAGGCCTGCTGTCGCGAAGCAAATACGGCTGACAAACCGATACCGTAGGCTGACAGAAGGCCGGAGAAGGGATGGATCAAGACCGCTTCCATGCCAAGGGCATCGGCCACGAGACAAGCGTGCTGGCCGCCGGCGCCACCGAAACAATTCAGCAGGTATTCTGTGACATCATATCCGCGCTGGACGGAAATTTTCTTGACCGCATTGGCCATGTTTTCGACCGCGATTGTTACAAAGCCCTCGGCAACGCTTTCAGGGGAGCGGTCATCACCGATGGCGGCGGCCATCTCGGAAAACTTCGCCCTGACAATTTCGGTATCTAGGCGCTGGTCCTGATTTGCTCCGAAAATTGCAGGGAAGAAATCGGGTTGCAATTTGCCCAGCATGACGTTTGCGTCTGTTACGGCCAGGCGGCCGCCGCGCCGGTAACACGCGGGGCCGGGATTGGCGCCGGCGGAGTCGGGGCCAGCCTGAAAGCGTCCCGCTTCGTAATGCAGGACCGATCCGCCGCCGGCGGCGACCGTGTGGATATCCATCATCGGGGCGCGTATGCGCACGCCTGCGACTTCCGTATCGAATGCACGTTCATATTCGCCATTATAGTGCGCGACATCCGTGGATGTGCCGCCCATGTCGAAGCCGATGACCTTTTCAAAACCTGCAAGCCTTGCGGTCTCGACCATGCCGACGACACCGCCGGCAGGCCCCGACAGGATCGCATCCTTGCCCTGAAACAGATTGGCCGCTGTCAGGCCGCCGGACGACATCATGAACATCAGGCGCGGGCCTTCATCTTGCGCGGTGCCATCGAGATCAACTCCAAGCTCGGCAGCAACCTGGCCGACATATCGCGACAGGATCGGCGACAGATACGCATCAACGACAGTGGTATCGCCACGCCCGACCAGTTTGATCAACGGCGAAACCTGGTGACTGACCGAAATCTGCGAGAATCCGATCTGGTGGGCAAGGCTTGCTGCCATCATCTCATGTGCCGGGTAGTTCCATGCGTGCATGAACGCAATCGCAACGGAATCGATGCCATCCTTTTTGGATTGTTCGAGTTGCGGCCGAAATTGCCTGAGATCCGGGATGGTTTCGACATGACCGTCGGCATGGATCCGTTCGTCGACTTCGATCACCCGTTCGTAAAGCTGTTCCGGCAGGATGATTTCCTTGGCGAAAATGTCCGGGCGCGCCTGATAGGCGATTTTCAGCGCATCACGGAATCCCTTGGTGATGAGGAGAACAACCCGGTCGCCCTTGCGTTCGAGCAAGGCGTTGGTAGCGACGGTCGTACCCATCTTGACGTTGCCGATCCGATCTGACGGGATGGTATCCGAAGCGGTTAGTCCCAGCAGATCGCGAATTCCCTGGATGGCTGCATCGCGGTATGCTTCCGGATTTTCGGACAGCAGCTTGTGCGGTCTGAGGCTGCCGTCGGGCGCCCGTCCGACGATGTCGGTGAATGTCCCGCCGCGATCGATCCAGAAGTCCCACTTGCCTGACATCGCATCCTCCCGATCGTTGGCATTTCCGGCATGGACAGCCTGTTTCCTCGCGCTATAATGCATTTCTCTACGTTTTCGTCAATAAATTATCGATAAATTATCAACATAACGAGGTCTCCATGAGCAAACATGCCCAGTCTCCGTCGGGTCCGGCCAATCTCGGACCCGTGGTGTCGGCGGCTCACCTGGCAAATGGTGCCATGCCGGCACTGTCGGAAATGGAGTTTGCGCTGGTTATTCTGGGCAATGCCTATCAACGATGGATCGCGCGCTGCTGTCAGGCAGCCGGAGGGGACGGTCTGTCAGCAATGGAGGTACAAATCCTGCATGCGGTCAGCCATCGCGAACGTGACAAGAGCCTGGCGGATCTGTGCATGATGTTCAACATCGAGGACACCCATGTCGTGGCATATGCGCTCAAGAAACTCCAGGGACAGGGGTTGGTGGAACCCGGCCGCCGCGGCAAGGAGAAAACCGCCAAGATTACCGCGAAGGGTGCCGCACTTTGTGTGCAATATCGTGATGTGAGGGAAAAGCTGCTGGTGGCATCAATGAAATCGCTTGGCCTTGACGAACAGCGCATGAGCGAAATGGCAGCGCTTACGCGTGTTCTGTCGGGACAGTACGATCAGGCGTCGCGAGCGGCAGCTAGCATGTGAGCGGAATTGCCGTAGACGTTTTGGGTACCTTTTCAAGGCAGTTTGCGCCCGTTACGATTAACCGGCGACAGTTCAGGAGATCTGTATGAAATATGTGCGGTTGGGAAAAACCGGGCTGAAGGTTTCGCGGCTTTGCCTGGGTTGCATGAGTTTTGGCAAACCGGGGTGGAGTGTTCACCCGTGGGTGCTTGCCCGTGAGGATTCGATGCCGTTTTTCCGCAAGGCTGCGGATGCTGGTATCAACTTTCTCGATACGGCGGACTTCTACTCGAACGGCGTCAGCGAGGAAATCACCGGCGATGCGGTTCGCGAATACTACCGCCGCGATGAAGTGGTGGTTGCGACCAAGCTTGGCCTGCAAATGGGCGACGGGCCCAACATGAGCGGTCTGTCACGCAAGCACATCATCGAAGCGGTCGATGCTTCACTGGCCAGGCTTGGGCTTGACCACATAGACCTGCTGTACATTCATCGCCTCGATAGCGCGACGCCCATGGAGGAAATCGTCGAGGCGCTCGATCATGTCGTGCGTGCCGGAAAGGTCACCTATCTGGGTGCGTCTTCGATGTGGACCTGGCAGTTCGTGAAATTGCGTGAAATGCAGAGGGCCAACGGGCTCGCGCAATTCGCCGCGATGCAGAACTTCTACAATCTAGCCTATCGCGAGGAAGAGCGCGAAATGATCCCCTATTGTCGGGCGGAAGGCGTGGGACTTGTGCCGTGGTCGCCGATAGCGCGCGGATTTCTAGCCGGAAACCGCCCCAAGAGCGGCGAAGCGACAAAACGCGGACAAACCGACAAGATGGCGCAGGGCTATTTCGGTTCGAAAGCCGACTACGCGATCCTTGCCCGCGTTGAGAAGGTGGCGGCAAGGCTTGGCGTCAAACCGGCGCAGGTCGCCTATGCCTGGGTGCTGTCAAAGGAGGCAATCACGGCGCCGATTGCCGGCGTGACCAAATCCGCGCAACTGGACGAAGCGATCGCGTCACTCGATATAATCCTTGATGAGCGGACAGCAAAGTCGCTGGAGGCACCCTACAAGCCACGCCCGGTGGCCGGTCATACCTGAGCGGGAATTCAATCCGAAGAGACGCGAAGCGCAAGGCGCATGCCGTTTCCCGATGGCGGCATCGTGCGGTGCTGTCCGGCAAATCAAGCCGGTACCAATGCGGCGCTTCAAAGTTTGGGCAAATGCGACTAAGAGGGCAGCATGTCTATCTGGGAAAAATTGGGAGAGTTTGTCTCCCGCATATCCACAGACGCCCTGGCCGGCGTCATCGAAGCCGTACGGACAATTTTTGAAGGCGATCCCGAAACCCGCCGCCGGGTCGCATTTTCGATTGCCATGATTGCCCTTTCAGCCAAGATGGCAAAGGCCGATGGCATAGTAACGCAGGACGAAGTCAGAGCGTTCGATGAAATATTTTCGGTTCCCGAAAGCGAGCAGCGCAACGTGCGCCGGTTGTACAAGCTGGCGATGGAAGATGTTGCCGGATACGAGACATATGCGAAAAACCTGGCAAGCCTGTGCGGATCAGGGGAACCGGCGTGCCCGGCGCTGGAGGACATACTCGACGGGCTGTTTCACATTGCCAAGGCCGATGGAGTGATCCACGACAAGGAGGCGATGTTTTTGCAACATGTCGCGGAAATCTTCGGGTTCGGCAGTGCGG
>JAHEGF010000036.1 GCA_024645155.1 Phyllobacteriaceae bacterium
CAAAATACATTCACTTCGATTGAACGCGCTCGTTTCCCGGTCATCGCCGCCATTAACGGCGCCTGTATCGGTGGCGGTATCGACATGATCACCGCCTGCGACATCCGTCTCGCATCTTCGGATGCATTTTTCTCGGTTGAGGAAATTAACATCGGCATGGCCGCCGATGTCGGCACGCTGCAGCGCCTGCCGAAGCTGATTGCGCCTTCCATCGCTGCCGAGCTTTGTTATTCCGGCCGCAGGTTTTCCGCCCAGGAGGCAAAGGAATTCGGCCTGGTAAACACGGTCACGGCCAATCATGAAGCCCTTGTGGATGAAGCCCTGGCACAGGCTCACGCAATCGCTGCACGTTCACCGCTGGCAATTGCCGGCATTAAGCGCAATCTGGTCTATTCCCGGGATCATTCGGTCAGTGACGGGCTTGACTACATCGCGACCTGGAACGGCGGAATGCTGCGGCCCCAGGACCTGATGACGGCGATGCAGGCAAAAATGGCAAAAAAGGAAGCCGAATTCGCCGATTTGCTGTCCCACAAATCTGCCGGTTTCTAGACTGTATCGGCATTCAGCCTAGTCGGGTCTCAATATCTCGCTGGTTGGCGCGGCCAGGCCGAGGATCGTCTCGGCAGCGCGGTAGACGGCGTTGCCGACATGTGCGTGGCCCTCGGCAGTCGGGTGGAATGGACCGCCAAGGCAGGCCTCGACAAGGTCAAGCAATCCCCACAAATGCCGTGGCAAGGGTGTGCCTTTGCGCTTGAACTGAACAAACAGGCAGGCGTCGTTCATCGTACGCACCCATCGCTGCCGCGGCGCATAGGCTCTGGTCCTGGTCACCGGGTTGAATTCGACCCACTCGTCGTGCGGCGAAGCATTCTTGAAATAGGGGAGCATCAGGTCTTCCGGCGGGCGCACGCCGCCGGACCGGTCCTGCGCGCAGAATCCGTGATTTTCGAACGCTGCGCGATGCTCGTCGACAAAGTGCCAATCGTTCCCCGCCGCAAGCCGGAGCTTGGGATAAAGCACGTTGTCGGCAAATCCCTCGACTTGCCGCAACGTAGGAACATCGACTGCAAGAAAACCGCCGAAGTTCAGCCCTTCCATGCGTTCACGCGGGCTGGTTTCTCCACAAAGATCACCATTTTGATTGTTCTCGATCGGCGGAAATGCTGTCAGAACAACATTCTTTTTGCCGGCTTTTTCGCTGATCGGAAGGGGTTCAAGCGCCTTTCGCAGTGCCGCAAACCGCGGTAACAGCTCCTCAGCCTTCCCGGTTGCCTGTGCCACGTTATACCCGGCAACCGAATGCATCAGCCTGCGCAACAGGCCCCGCGCCTGCAAAATGCTGCCGACGATCGTGCTGCCACCGGTAAGCGGCGGCCCGTTTTTGGCTATCACTTCGATGATCAGGGGAACGAACCCGACATCATTGCCGCCGATGGAAATGACCAGCATGTCGATATCGCGTAAAAAACCCGGGCAATAAAGCGTGGAGATGCGGGTCAACCGCTCCCCGCCGTCCGCCGTAATCGGCTCGTCAAGATCTATCTGGCGCCGCGCCTGCGGTGATTGGGCGGTGACATCGGTGCTGCACAGTTCGGCGATGACACGGTCAACCTGCGACCAGTCCTTGCGCACTGCGCCTGCGGCCGTGAAATGCCGGTTTGAAACATGTTCCTTGCCAATATAGGGAAGCAGCAGTCCCTCCGTGACCTCCGAACCCGAGCACGCGTAGCCGAGAAACGTGACGGCGCTGTGTTCCGGGTCAGCCAGTGCCACCTGAAGCGCTGTGCGAAGGTGGTAGCTGTAAAGCGAACGATGGCATTTCCGGTCATTCCAGTTGGCAGGACCCGCATTGCGTCCGCGAACCGCGACCGACCGGCCGGTGACACGGCGAATTGCCTGTTCGCCAGGATCATAGACAAATGGCGGCGTACCGTTGCTTGAAAGAGGCCGGCGATCAAGTTCGACCGGGGTATCGGGATTCCCCTCGCCTGACGAGTAGCTGTCGCCTATACCGACGATCAGCCGGTCGCGCACCCACACCGGCGTGTGTTCAACCATCGAACCATCCGGCAGCGTGACCGATACCGCAACACCACGTTCGGCCTCCGGTTTTTCCGGCTCGAAGGGAATTCGTGCTTCCGGTTCCACATTGCATGCAATGGTGCGTTCGCGCGTCAGGCTGCTTGTACCAACCTTGAAAATCGCCCGGGGCGCTGTCCACGTACAGTCACCGGCAGGCGGTTCACCGAGACGGAATATGACCGTGTGCCGTTGCGGGAGCACATAATCAGTACGCAATGTCTGTCCGTAGGTGTCGGACTTGCACGTCGAATGCCATTGGGCGCGGCTGTCCCAGCAGGTCGCGTTCCTGCGGTCGATGTGATGGGCCCATCCGCGCTCCGGGCGCCCGGCGCCATCGGGTTCGGGATATTTTCCGGGATTGGCCGCATACCACTGGTCGAGCCACCGCGGATCGTTGATCAGCCGCTCGAGATCCGAAACCATCGTGTCGGGCATAACATTTCCGTTTGCCGCCAGCACATCGGCAAACGCTTCGCGATGCATATCGAAGTCGGTGGTGTCGGTGAAAAACCGGAACGGGTGCTTGACCCGCCAACCGATGGAAACTTCGGCGATTGCCTGCCCGCAAAATGCGAAAAAAAGCAGGACAGAAAGCGTGCGCAGCGCCATTGTCATGACGATCTCCTTTCTGCCCCGCAACGAGGCTAGAAAAGCGCGGCGGTCCTGTCAAACGCCATTCCGCGTCATGGTCAACGTGTGGGCTGGTTCCAGTCCCGCGAACGCAGCATCAGCAACCCCGACATGTTCAACAGTCGCAGTTTCGGCAATTGTTCGCCGTTGGCCTGGCTCAGTACCATGACAATGTTGCGTGATCCCGACGTCAATTCCAGCCTGAAGGGTTTTCCGCCATCGGCCTCTGCTATGTTCCTGATCATGTCATCAGTCAGGCTGAATATTGCGGTTTCGTCGCCAAGCGTCGCGGTTACCGCCGTGTCGGTAAGGGCGAACACGATCTTTTTGTTGCTCTCGAGCGTCGAGGTGGAGACGGAATTGAGGCGGTTGTAGAAATGGATTTGCGGCACAATCAGGTCGTAACCATCCGCCGGGACAATCAGGTCGCTGTTGAAATACTTGTTGAACACCAGTCCCGATTGCCGCGAAGTATCAAGGTCCGGATTCAAACCGTAGGCAACCGCAACCTTTCTCAGATCGTCATGGGCATTGCGCCCGGAACGCTGCTTCTTTCCGAGTTCTATCCCCTCGGGCACGACCCGCCCGAGACCGCCATACTCGGTTAAAAAGCGCAGCACTGACACGGCTTCGCCTTCTTTCATGACATCGTCAGCGGCCTGCGTGACGAGCGACTTGAACCGTTCTGCCTGGCTCCTGATTGACCAGCCGTTCACCCCTTGCGGACCGAAGCTTGCGAAACACAATGCGAGAACCGGAAGGGCGACCATCACGCGAATGTCACCGCGCAACGGCCTTGACAACTGCACGACAACGATTGCGAGCGTCACCAATCCGTAAAGCACCAGCAAATAGCGCTCCGGCGTCACACCGTATTGGCCGATACGCAGCCAAACGGCATAAAACAGCATCGCCAGCGGCACCGGCATGACAAAGGGCCAGATGCGCAGCAGCAACCGCATTGGTGCGCGGGCAAGCCGCCAGTACGGATAGGAGATCAACAACGCGCCAAACAGGCAAAAACCATAACCGAGAACCAGCCAGCCGATCTGACCTTTCGGCACTTCCATGGTCAATATGATCTTGCCGGCATAGGCATGCAGGATAAGCGCGTAAACGAGCAGCAGCGGCGCGGCGACAAAGTCACCAAGCGCACGAATGCCGATCGCCATGTACTCCTCTTCGCTGCCGGCCGGTTCGTCATGAAACCATTTCGGCAAACGTCCAAGGCCAAACAGCGGGGCCAGAAGGAATCCGGCAGTTGCCCAGACATGGCCGTACAGTTCCGACGACACATCAAGTCCGAACAGATAGGTCAGGCTCAAGAGGATTGCCGAAATGCCGCCTGCAGCAAGGATCAGGGCAAATCCGCCGAGCACGACCGCAAAGGCAAAACGCACGGCAAACAACCAGAATGCCGACGCCGAATAGCGCCACAGATAAGGAGCGACCAATGCCAGGCCGGCAAGTGCCGGTAGCAGCACAAATTCGTGGGACAGGATCGTGCCGGAAAACCACACGGCACCAAAAGCCGCAAGAGCTGCCACCAATGCGGTTCCGTGGCGCAAACCGGCGCCGGATTGCCGCGCTTCCAGAAACAGCGTGGCAGCCAAAGCTGCCGTGGCAGCACTGGCCAGCCCGAGCGGCAGAGGCCAGCCAAAATCGCCAAACCATCCGGCATCGGCGATTTCGAAATTCGCATATACTGCAAGAAGAAATAGGGCAGCCGCAGTGACCGGGAACCGGAACATGGCATCACGGGCGCCTTCGATCATCTCGGTGGCAACGGATTTCCAGCCTGCCGAGCCATCTGACGAGGAAGCTGTCACTCGGCCGGTTCCAGGATATCACGAGTGGCCGGAAGGCCGGGTTTACCGGCTTCTGCCGGATGCAATCGCACGAACTCGGCCTTCAGGTCGTCCGATCCCTTGCGTGTACCGTCGTGGCTCCATCCCGGTGGCATGAAGAGGTATCCGAGCCGCTGCCGAAGCGTCAGACCCGGCGAAAACGCATCCGAAAACATCGCGATCCATTCATGAAATGCGACCTTGAAAGGGTTGAACGTGCCAAGATTCTTTACAATCCCGTAGCGCGGACGATCCTCTTCCAGCTCTTCGACAAAAGTCCCGAACATCCGGTCCCAGATGATCAGGGTTCCAGCGTAATTGGCGTCCAGGTAGCGCGGATTGGTGGCATGATGAACCCGGTGATGCGATGGTGTGTTCATGACCAGTTCGACCGGCCACCACATTTTGCCGATGGTCTCGGTGTGGATCCAGAACTGCCAAAGCAGGTTGAACCCGTAGACGAAAGCGATCAATGCCGGATGAACACCGAGCAGAACAAGGGGAACCTGGAGGACAAACATGCCGGTGAAATGACCGCTCCACGATTGCCGCAGCGCCGTCGACAGATTGTAATGCTGGCTTGAATGGTGATTGATGTGTTCGGCCCACACCCAGCGAACGCGGTGGGCAATGCGGTGATACCAGTAGTAGCGAAGATCATCGATCAGGAAGGCGGCGATCGCCACTCCTGCCCCAAGTCCGGCGTCAAGGAACCGGAATTGCCAGACCCACATCAGCGCGCCAAACGAGATGAAGCCGAACAACAGGCCCGCAACCACATTGCCGGTGCCCATCATCAGGCTGGTCAGCGTATCGCGCGTTTCAAACTCGCCGCGCCCGCGACCCATTTTCACCACCGCCAGTTCGATCAGGATCGCCGCGACAAAAAGCGGAATCGCAAGTTCCGTAACTTTCGGAAATTCCACGCCGTCCATCACTGCCACCCCTGATCTTTGCCGGTCATGCGGTGCCGCCCATTGCCTGGTAAACCTTTGCCGCTGTGTCGGCATCGTCGAAAACAAACGTGCCGCCGCGCCATGTCATGTCGCGAAGACCAAGCACCAGGCTGGATTCGCCCGTCAATTCAATCCCGCGAATATCCTTCGCTTCCACGATACGGGTCAAGTACCGGTCTCCGATCGCATGGACGATCCCGATTCGGTTGTTTTCGAGCCAAAGAAAGGCCGTTTCGTGGTCGCTGGACAGGACCACCGCCTTGATTGCCTCAGCCTCGAAATCTTCGTGGAACCGCTTTATTGCCGCATCGCCGTTGGCTAGACGTACCGTTGTTGTACCGCCGGTTGCATGGACCGCGACCACAATCCCGGTAATGCCCACAGCAACCACAATGACCAAAACCAGAATACTCATCGTTTCCACCTTCAAACGGCCGGATTGAACCCGGATCTAGAGCTATTCATATTTAAATGGAAGCCGTTTGATGGAATGGATTTATCGTTTCAGCGAGGAGAAAGTCGCGGCTCGACCTGGTGATCGAGCAAGGGTTTCGACGCCGCTGAGGCGGAAAAGACTCCCAAGCCTGCTGAAACAAAAACGTTGATATTTCCAATGAAACTGCAATCCCGTGAACTTGGTCTTTCGCATTCCGGGCGTCGTCGCGCGCGGCTCATGGTGCTTGCACCACATCGCATCGCGCTTCTGGTCAGACCGCGAAATTCCGGCGTTCAAGCAATTCCATTTCCAGATGAACAGCTCTAGCCGGCCATTTGCACGCCGGTCAAGAACTGAACTCACCAGCCGCGAAACGCTCTCATCAGTATCGCCGCCTGCCGCAAAACAGGTGGCACCCGGACCGGTGTTTCAAATATTGCAAGGCCGGCACTCTCGATCCGGTTGAGCAGACGCGGTACCGGCGCAACGGACAAAAAGACCGGGCGGAGCGATCCCGGAATATTGCCGGCAAGAGCAACGAACCGTTTGTGATGGTGACGGGCAAGAGCGGTCATTGCACCAACCGCCCGCAAATGCCCCGCACCCGGCGGTTCACTGGTAAATCGTTCGGCGTTCATTCCTGCCGGCTTGAGAATGTCGGCCGGAATATAGCATTGCTGCCGCTGGCGTTGCTGCGCCAGACCGGCCAGCAGTTGCGTGATCTTCAGCGCGCATCCGCCATGGCCCGCAGCTTCGCCATGATCGGGCGCGACCGCCGGATCAAGCACCAGTCCCGCCAACTGGATCATGGCTCCAGCTGTTTCGCCGCAATATCCCTCAAGATCGTTTTGCGATGGCATCGGATCGCAATAGAGATCAAACACATGGGCATCGATCATGTTCGTCAGGATGTCGACCGGCAGTGAGTTACGTGTGATCGCCTGCCCCAACTGGATGGCGACCGGGTGACCGGCGGTTTCGGTGCCCGAAGCATCATTGAGCATGTCACGCCACCACTGCAGCCGGATTTCACCCGGCAAAGGTTCGCTCACCAGGTCGCGAATTTTCACGATTTCGTGGTTGAAGGCAAAAAGCGCAAGGAGATCATCGCGTTTACCGGCTGGCGCATAGAGAGCGGCAACATAGTGGTCGCGATCCCAGTTGCGAACAATTTCGGCTACATGCATCGCCGTTTCATTCATTTCAATCAACCGCGATGAATGCGCCTGCCACCGGCCGGTCTTCTGCAAGAAGCACGTTGAAAGTCCGGACTGCTGCACCGGTACTCATGGTGTCGGCAATGATGCCATGATCACGCAATACGTTACGCATTTCAGTGCTGGCAGGTATCATGGAAACGCCGGTGCCGATCAGCAGGATTTCGATACGTTCCGCTTCGTCCAATACCTTTGCAAGGTCTTCAGCGGTGACCGCGTCCGCGTCGCGCGGTTGCCAGCCATAAGTGCCCGACGGCAGGAAGAGCACCGATCCGCGATGCGACATGCCGGCAAACCGGAAACCGCCGTTACCATAGGCATCGACCGGAGCTCGCCCGGGATAATGCGCCTCACGCATTTCGATGCCCTTGGTCATCGCCCGGCCTCAGCCAGCTGCGGGAGCGGGCTCCACGCTGTCATCGCCTCCACCGTCGCCACTCCCTTCGGTTCGCCCCGGACGCAGATTGAACAGGATCAGGAGCGGTGCCGCGATGAATATCGACGAATAGGTGCCGATAACAACGCCGAAAATCATTGCCGCGGTAAATGAACGGATGACTTCACCGCCGAACGAAAACAGCGCAATCAGCGCCAGCAGGGTTGTCAGCGAGGTAATACCGGTACGCCTGAGCGTCTGGTTCATCGACATGTCAAGCAATTCGGAAAGCCGCATCTTCTTGAATCGCCGCAGATTTTCGCGAATCCGGTCATAAACCACCACTGTGTCGTTCAGCGAATAACCGACAATTGTCAGAATTGCAGCGATACTCGACAGGTTGAATTCGATCCCGCTGACTACAAAGAATCCGATCGTCATGATGACATCGTGAAGCGTCGCCATGACCGCACCGACGGCAAACTGCCATTCGAATCGCAACCAGATATAGATCAGGATCGCAAACAAGGCCGAGACAACCGCGATGGTGCCTGCCCGGGCAAGCTCACCGGAAACCGTTGGACCAACGACCTCGACGCGTCTGAACTCGTGGTCGCTTTCCAGTTCGTCACGAACCTTGACGATGACGGTCTGCTCCGCGTTTTCGCCGCCGCCCTGGCTTTCGATACGGATCAAAACCTCTTCGGGAGCACCGAATTCCTGAACCTGGACGTCACCGAGATTGAGCTCGGCAAGGCGGCTGCGAATGTCTCCGATATTGGCAGGGCCGTTTTTCGCCTGCAATTCGATGAGTGAACCGCCCTTGAAGTCGATGCCGTAGTTCATGTTGATTGTCGCAAACAGAACCAGTGAAACCAGTGCCACAAACGCGGAAATGGAAAATGTCATGCGCCGAAGCCACATGAACGGGATTTTCGTGGCATCCGGAATAAGCTTGAGCGGTGTCTTCGGCAACTCCTTGGGGCGCTTGCGTTTCACCCATTCTGCGAGCATCCAGCGTGTGAAGGTGAATGCCGTAAAGACTGTCGTCATGATACCGATGGCGAGCGTGACCGCAAATCCGCGCACCGGCCCGGTACCGAGATAAAACAGGATGATTGCCGCAATCAGCGTCGTCACGTTGGCATCAACGATTGTCGTAAACGCTTTGGTGAATCCGGTGTCGATGGCCTGGACCACCGAGCGTCCGCCAATGCGTTCCTCGCGTATTCGTTCGTAGATCAGCACGTTGGAGTCGACCGCCATGCCAACGGTCAGCACGATACCGGCAATGCCCGGCAAGGTAAGCGTGGCGCCGAGTGCCGACAGGATGCCGACGATCATCACGATATTGGCCGCCAGCGCGATGTTGGCGATGATTCCCAGGAATCCGTAAGCAGCCACCATGAAGACAACGACGAGGATCGATCCGATCACCGCCGCTATCTTGCCGGCGTCAATGGAATCCTGCCCCAGGCCCGGCCCCACTGTCCGCTCCTCGATGATTGTCAGTGTCGCTGGCAACGCGCCGGCGCGCAGCAGGACTGAAAGGTCGTTGGCGCTTTCGACCGTGAAATTTCCGGAAATCTGGCCGGATCCTCCGAGGATTGGTTCCCGGATTTGCGGTGCGGAAATCACTTCGTTGTCTAGAATGATGGCAAACAGGCGCCCGACGTTCTGCTGTGTTGTCTGGCCAAAACGCGTCGCACCCTTGGTGTCGAAACGGAAGCTTACCACCGGCTCATTGGTGCGCTGATCAAATGTCGCCTGCGCGTCAACGAGGTTTTCTCCCGACACAATGACCCGGCTTTCGATCAGGTACGGAATCGGTGGATCATCCGCGGAGTAAAGCACTTCTGAGCCCGCCGGGGGACGGCCTTCAATTGCCTCCTGCACCGGCATCGACTGATCGACCATCTGGAAAGTCAGCTTCGCCGTCTGGCCGAGAATGTCCTTCAGCCGTTCCGGATCGTCCAAACCCGGCACCTGTACCAAAATACGGTCCGAACCTTGACGTTGTATGATCGGCTCGGTGGTGCCGAGTTCGTTGACGCGTCTGCCTACCACTTCAATCGACTGGGTAAGCGCCGAGGCAACATGATAATCGATACCCTGCTCGCTCATGGTAAACCGCAGCAGACCGGGCTCCGGCTCGGTCAGGTCAAGTTCGGTGATTTGCCCGCCTGCAAACAATCCCGTGCTGATCGGCTGCGTCAGCGGTGCAAGCACCTCCTTGGCCTTTTCAAGTTCGCCGCTTTCGCGAATTCGCACCTGCACGGATCGTCCGCTACCTGAAAGGCCGGTATAACCGATCCGCGCATCGCGCAGCAGGCGGCGCACGTCGTCACGGGTGCTGACGAGGCGGTCATCGATCAGGTCCTGGCGTTCGATACGCAACAGGATATGGGACCCGCCACGCAGATCCAGCCCGAGTGTCATGGGTTTGCTTGGTGCCCACTCGGGAAATTTGGCAAGTGTGACGGGCGAAAACAGGTTGGGCGCCGCAAATACCACGCCGGCAAGCACTGCAAGCCAGATCAGGGTCGTTTTCCAGCGCGAGAAATATAGCATCGGTCAAATCCAGTAGGCGTGCCGAAAGCGCACGCGGAGAAATTACTTCTTGGAGTCGTTGCTGGCGACCGGTTCGCCCTTGACGTAGACATCGGCGAGCATCGTGCGCAATGCAGTCACCTTGATGCCCTTTGCAATCTCGACTTCCAGCTCCGTGTCATTGGTTACCTTGGTCACCTTGCCGACAAGACCACCACCGGTAACAATCGTGTCTCCGCGCCGCACGGCGCCAAGCATTTCCTCGCGCCGTTTCTGCTGCGCGCGCTGCGGGCGGATGATCAGGAAATACATGATCACGAATATCAAAACGAACGGAAGAATACTCATCAGCAAATCGGGGCCGCCAGCCGCCGTGCCCGTTTGAGCGAATGCGGGGGAAACGAACATTTATATCTCCTGCAGATTGGTGGCCCTTTAGGGCGTGTCGCGAAAGTGTGCGGAATATAGTCGTTGGACGCATCAATGCAACTGCGCGAAGTGACGAAAACGGCGCTTTTCGCCAATCACCACCCGTGATAGTCGACTGCAGGCGACCTAAACCACCAGGGACGGTTTCACAATGGACGACCGGTTACTTCAACAATTAGGCGATAAACTCGACAAATTGACCGAAGCGGTCATCAGGTTGCGCCCGCAAAAGGAGCAGGCCACCGACTTGTCCACGGCAGACTGTTTTGTATGGGACGCCGATCGCGGCTATCTGCAGCCGGTGATCGAAGTCAACCGGGTCGATATCGGCCTGATCCGCGGTGTTGACCGTGTCCGTGACATCCTGATTGGAAATACCGAACGTTTCGCCGCCGGATTGCCGGCCAACAATGTCTTGTTATGGGGCGCGCGCGGCATGGGAAAATCGTCCCTGGTCAAGGCGGTCAATGCGGCGATCAACGATAAATCGAATGCCAGCGATATCCGCCTCAAGCTGGTCGAGATACACCGCGAGGATATTGCCACGCTACCGGCGCTGATGAGCTTGCTCAAAACCGAATTGTTCCGTTTCATCCTGTTTTGCGACGACCTGTCTTTTGACAATGACGACACGTCATACAAATCGCTGAAGGCAGCACTGGAAGGCGGCGTCGAAGGCCGCCCTGCAAACGTGATTTTCTATGCCACATCGAACCGCAGGCACCTGCTGCCGCGTGACATGATCGAAAATGAGCGTTCGACCGCCATCAACCCTTCTGAAGCGGTCGAAGAGAAGGTTTCGCTTTCCGACCGTTTCGGCTTGTGGCTCGGTTTTCACAAGTGTTCACAGGACGATTATCTCGACATGGTTCGTGGCTATGTCGAGCATTTCAGGCTGAAGATCGATGATGAGGAATTGAAGCGGGACGCACTCGAATGGGCAACAACCCGCGGTGCGCGCTCGGGTCGCGTAGCTTGGCAATATGTCCAGGATCTGGCCGGGCGGTTGGGTCAGCACCTGAAATAGGTGCCGCTACATCCTATTCCAGATATTTCAACGGATTGACCGGGACCGAGTTTTTGCGAACCTCAAAGTGGAGTTTTGGCGTATCCGCCGTTCCGCTGTTTCCCGACTTGGCAAGGTCCTGGCCACGGCGCACACGTTCACCCCGGGCCACAAGAATCTGGCTGTTATGTCCGTAGACAGTGACAATACCGTCCTCATGGCGGACCAGAACCGTATTCCCGAAATCCTTCAGACCGTCTCCGGCATAGATGACAATACCGTTTTCGGCTGCCTTGACCGGTGTGCCGCTCGGCAACGAAATATCGATACCGTCATTCGCCTTCGAACCGTTGCGCTGGCCATATTCGCTGACAACCCGGCCGCGCGCAGGCCAACGCATCGTGCCGACACCTGTCTTCTCCGGTGTGGCAGCGGTTGTTTCGCTGTTCGCCTTTTCGATCACTTTTTCTGTCTTGCGCGGCTGTGTGTAAGTCGGCAATGAAGTGGCTGCGGGTTGTTCCGCAGATTTTACGGAGCCGGTATTGGTCCTGTCCACTCCCTTGCCCGAAGTAGTTGTCTCCGCTCCCTTGGCAGGAATGACAAGATTCTGGCCAACGCGGATTGCATCCTTGTTGATGCCGTTGGCGGCACGCAATTGCGAAACTGTAACACCGTATTTTTGTGCAATTCCCCAAAGGCTTTCACCACTTGCAACGCTATGCGTGCCGCTTTCGCTGCTGGCATTCGCTGCCGAACTGCCGGAAACCGGTTTCGTGATGCTTGCCTTCACCTCGGTGGATTTTGGCAAAACCGCTGCTTGCTGCTTCGGCGCCTTCGCCGGAACCGGGGCCTTGTCGCCCGGAACATCGTGGCGGTCGCCGCGCGAAGACCTTGCCGTCGCGGTTTTCGGGTTGTTGTCGGGCGCCGATACGGATGCCCTGGCCGAATAGATATAGGTCGGAATAACGATCTTCTGGCCCGCCGAAACCGACGATGCGTTTGTTATGCCATTGACTTTCATGATTGCATCGGCAGGAACGCCAAAACGCCGTGACAGGTTGTAGATTGTTTCACCACTGCGAAGTGTAACCTGGGTGCCGCCTGCCTTGCTCCAGCCGTTATAGGTGGTAGGTGCCGAACTTTCTGCCGGCTGCGACGGCCGCGCAACTGCGCCCGTCGTCACGGGGTCTGTGGTCTTCGATGATGCGGCAACAGGGGCAAGCGCGGGGCGTGAGTCCGTGCCTACAGGTGGAAGCGTGTTGCGATTAATCGATCCCGAGCGCAAATCTGCCGGCTGAACGGCCTGGCGGTTCACACTACCCGTATAAGACCTGTCGATCTCCTGACGCGTATCGGCAACATCACCAGGATAGGGCTGGTAGACCGGGTTGGTGACCGCGCTTGGCGGGTTTTTGGGAACACTGCCGGTATAAAAACCGTCGCTGAACCGGGAAACATTTGAACTGCAACCCGCAGCAAGTCCGGTAATTGCAAGGTACATGACACCCCGCATCAGGCGACCGGCATTCGTTTTCAATACTGACTGTTTCATCGCAAAACCCGCACACAAACGCTACACAACTGGCTTTGTATTAAAGCGCGTTAATGTTACCGCGGAGTTAAGTTTCGAGGAAAAACTCCAGTTTTGCAGGATACCTTGCCAGCGGTTTTCGAATGCCACGGGATCAAAGCGACGCGGCAACGCCCTCGGCCAGAGGCTGAAAACGTACGGAGAAAAGGTCCGTCCTTTCAAACCGGCTGCCGATTTTTGCCAGATGCGCCAGTTGCTGCACTCCATCGCCGGGCCCGATCGGGGCGATCATCACGCCGTTGGTGGCCAGCCAGTCGGCGCAATTGCGCGGCAGTGCTTCAAATGCAGCCCAGAAAATGATGCGGTCAAACGGTCCCTCGGCGGCAAGACCCGCCCTGCCGTCGGCGTGATGAACGGTCACGGTGTCGATGGCCAGGTTTTGCAAACGGCCACGCGCGTCCTCGGCAAGTCTGCGATAACGCTCGACAGTCGTCACCTTGGCAGCCATTTTGGACATCAGCGCTGCCGTATATCCGGAACCGGTACCGACTTCGAGCACTCGGTGACCGGGTTCCAGATCAAGTGCCGTAAGTATTCTTGCCTGCATGTCCAGGCCTTCGATGACCTCGCCGCAATCAATCGGCACCATGCGCTCGCCATATGCCGCCGAATGCCACGAGCGCGCAATGAATTCGCGTCGCGGCACCGCCTCGACGGCCGACAACAGGTTCTTGTCCGATATGCCCAGCTTGCGCATCCGCAAAAGAAACGCGGCAAAGTCTTCGCGGTCGTTTGCGTCCATTGTGTTCATCCCAGGCGTTTTGCCAGGTTTGCGCGTACCGAGTGTGCGGTCAGATCAAGGGTCAATGGAGTAACGGAGATACGGTTGTTGCGCAACGCCTCGATATCGCTGCCGGACCGCACTTCTTCCGCGCGCCGCGCAAATCTGAGCCAGTAATAGGGAAATCCCCGGCCGTCCTCGCGTTTCTCGATCCCCAGCGCGTGCACGAGTTTGCCCTGTATTGTTACGTCCGTTCCATTGATGGCTTCGGGCGCGCAATTGGGAAAATTGACATTGAGAAACACGCCATCCGGCAGATCCTCGCCGATCAAACGATCAAGAAGGGCCGGCGCATGGGCTTCGGTGGTTTCCCACGGCACAACGCGTCCCGCATCCCAGTTGTAGGCTTGCGAAAGCGCAATGGAGCGTATCCCGAGCATCGTACCTTCCATGGCGCCAGCGATGGTGCCGGAATAGGTGACATCATCGGCAATATTCGAGCCGGAATTGACGCCCGACAACACCAGATCCGGCTTGTCGGGCATGACTTCGCGGACTGCCATGATGACACAATCGGTCGGCGTACCGCGAAGCGCAAAGTGCCTTTCACCGATTTCGCGCAATCGCAACGGTTCCGACAACGACAGCGAGTGCGCCAGACCGCTCTGGTCGGTTTCCGGCGCCACCACCCAGACATCGTCGGAAAGCGTCCGTGCAACACGCTCCAACACGGCAAGTCCCTCGGCATGGATGCCGTCATCATTTGTCAACAATATGCGCACTGGTTAGCCTTTCAGGCAGCAGGAATGGAATCAGCACCGCCCATATAGGGCCGAAGCGTGTCAGGAATTGTAATGCTGCCATCCGCATTTTGGAAATTTTCAATAACCGCGATAAGTGCCCGGCCGACCGCGACACCGGAGCCGTTCAACGTGTGGACGAACCGTGTCTGTTTTTCGCCGGCGGCACGGTAGCGCGCATTCATGCGGCGCGCCTGGAAATCTCCGCAAACCGAACAGCTCGAAATCTCGCGATAAGCGTTTTGTCCGGGTAACCAGACTTCTATGTCATGGGTTTTGCGCGCGCCAAAGCCCATGTCCCCGGAGGAAAGCACCATGACGCGGTAGTGCAAACCGAGCCGTTTGAGCACTTCCTCGGCGCATGCCGTCATCCGGTCGAGCTCGGCGATTGAACCGCCCTCGCCGGTGATGGAAACCAGTTCCACCTTTTCGAACTGGTGCTGGCGCAGCATGCCACGCGTATCGCGGCCGGCAGACCCCGCCTCGGAACGGAAACACGGTGTCAGCGCGGTCACGCGCAGCGGAAGCTGATCGTGGGACAGAATCTGCTCGCGCACCAGGTTTGTAAGCGGCACTTCGGCGGTCGGAATGAGCCAGCGATCGTCTGTGGTTTTAAAAAGGTCTTCGGCAAATTTTGGCAATTGTCCGGTTCCAAACACCGCATCATCGCGGACGAGCAGAGGCGGTTGGACCTCCTTGTAACCATGCTCCGTGGTGTGCAGATCCAGCATGAACTGGCCAAGGGCCCGGGACAGACGTGCCAGTGGTCCGCTCAAAACGGTAAAACGGCTGCCGGAGATGCGCGCAGCCCCCTCGAAATCCATGAAACCCAGCGCTTCGCCGATTTCGAAATGCTCTTTGGGCGCATAATCGAAGGCCGGTTTTTGCCCGTGTTTGCGGATTTCGACGTTTGCACCCTCATCCGCGCCGACCGGAACATCATCCAGCGGTATGTTGGGAATACCAGATAGCGCGCTTTGCAATTGTTCGAGCAGCACGCGTTCGCGGCTTTCAGCGTCACTGAGAAAGGATTTGATGTCCGAGACTTCGGTTTTCAGCGATTCGGCCCGCGCCTTATCGCCCGCCTTCATAGCGATACCAATTTCTTTTGATGCGGTATTGCGCAGTCCCTGCGCCTCCTGGACCTTTGCCGTCAGAGATCGCCATTCTTCGTCAAGCGCCGTAATGGCCGCCGCCTGCGGGGCTCCACCACGCTTTTCAAGTGCCTCGTCCAGAAGATGAGGATTATCTCTTATCCATTTGATATCAAGCATATTAGTTACCGTTTATCTGCGCGGAGAACAACGGGAGCACCAGTGCACCATGAACAGGGAATTCAGGTGGACGCACCCTCTTGCGAACCGTCTGATTCCTGCCCGGCTGCATCTGATTTGCTATCGGTGGCCTTGTCTCCGGAAGCTTCTGCAATCCTCTCCTCGCGTTTCCGTTCGACAACCTGTGCCATCCAGATTGAAATCTCGTAGAGAAGGATGGTCGGAAGGGCAAGGCCGATCTGGCTGACCGGATCAGGTGGAGTCAGAACGGCGGCCGCAATGAAGGCGGCTACGATCGCGTATTTGCGCTTGTCCTTCAACCCTTCGGACGTCAGCAGGCCAGCCCTCGCCAGCAATGTGGTGACGACCGGCAGCTGGAATACCAGCCCGAATGCAAAGATCAGTGTCATGATCAGCCCGAGATATTCGGAAACCTTTGGCAGCAGCGAAATACTCACCTCGGTATCCGGACCGGTCTGTTCCATGGCCAGGAAGAACCACATCACCATGGGCGTAAAGAAAAAATAGACCAGCGCGCCACCTATGAGAAACAGGATTGGCGAAGCAATCAGAAAGGGCAAAAACGCCATGCGTTCATTGCGGTAAAGGCCCGGTGCAACAAACTTGTAGATCTGTGCCGCTATCAGAGGAAATGCCAGAACCAGCCCGCCAAACATGGCAATCTTGATCTGGGTGAAGAAAAACTCCTGTGGCGCCGTGTAGATCAGTTCGACTTTCTTGTGGTCGAGATCGGCCCACGCAACCGCCCAGGTGAAAGGAATAACCAGCAGGTTGAACAGTTCCTTTGCATAGGCAAAACAAAGGATGAAGGCGACAAAAAATCCGGCAATCGACCACATCAGTCGCCTGCGAAGCTCGATCAGATGCTCCATCAATGGCGCAGATGATTGCTCGATCTCGTCATCTTCGGCGCTCACGACTTGCTACCCGCCTTGCCGCGCGCCGGTTTTGCCGCGGATTTGGCCCCGGGCGCCGCTTTCGGTTTGGCTGCCGGTTTTGATTTTACAGGTTTTGCCGCCTCGGATTTATCGCTGGCTTGAGCGGGAACTGCCGGATTCCCCGCTTTTTCCGGCGCCGGCGTGGTAACAGCGTCGATTTTGGCTGCCGTGGGTTTGGTTACCGCATTCAAGGAGCTTTTGATCTCGTCGCCGATCTTGTTGAGCGGATTGAGCTGTTTCCGGATATCGGCCGTCGGATCCATCTTGCGCGCCGAATCGATGACGGATTTGACCTCGTCAAGTTCGGCTTCCTTCAGGGCATCATCAAACTGGCGGCGGAAGTCGCCGGCCATGCCGCGGAGCTTCGAACTGGTCTTGCCGAAGGTTCGCAGCATGCGCGGCAGATCTTTCGGACCCACAACGACAATAAGCACGATCGCAACGACCATGAGTTCGGGCCAACCGATGTCGAACATCGCTCAAATTTCCTTCAACGGGCAGTCAGTTCCGCCGATCCGGTCAGGATTGCGATGCCTTTTTGGACGATTTTTCAACAGTCTCGCCCGGCTGGTGCTCCACCGTCTTTGAGGTGGATTCCTCATCGTCTTCGGACATGCCTTTTTTGAAGCTCTTTATGCCCTTGGCGACATCACCCATCAGTTCAGGGATTTTCCCCCGGCCAAATAGCAGCAGCACAACCACCAGCACGATGATCCAGTGCCATATCGAAAATGTACCCATATCTTCCTCTCAGGAGCGGTTCAGTTCTATTGATCTAAGCCCTTTATTCGTTTCTTTCAAATACCATCACGTCGCTATCCCTAACAGACAGCAGAATTTCTTTTACATTGTGCGCCAATTTTCCGCGGCTCGTGCGCGCGCGCACCGGTTCATCAGCGCCGGGAACCGCAAGATCAAGCAATTCGGACTGTCCCAGGTAGCGGCGCGACAGGACACGGGCCGGAATGGTTCCCCGTTTGGCATCAACGCCAATACCGGTAAGGCGAAGGGCGAGGTAAATGTCCCTGCCATCAGCTATTCCCTTTGCCGAAAACTGTCCAAGCGGTGTGTCGGCCATGCCCCCGCTTACCCGCGACCTGAATACATTCAGTTCGGAAAAGAAACGCGCGATAAAAAGATTGGCGGGTCTTTCATAGAGTTCCTCGGCACTGCCAACCTGCACAAGGCGCCCGTTTCTCAGCAACGCAATCCTGTCGCCCATGCGCATGGCCTCTTCCGCGTCGTGGGTAACGACCACAGCGGTTGCCCGGCTCTGACGCAACAGGTTCAGGGTTTCGGCACGCACGGAATCCTTCAACCGTGAATCGAGCCCCGAGAAAGGTTCGTCCATGAGCAGGACAGCCGGCCTGGGCGCCAATGCCCGGGCCAGTGCCACGCGCTGCTGTTCTCCGCCCGACAGTGCATGGGGATAGGACCCCGCGAGGTTCTCAAGACCGACACGGGTAAGCGCGATAAGCGCCTCGCGGCCGGCTTCCTGTTTTGACAGGGCGGTCAGCCCGTAACGGACGTTTTCAAGGATCGTCAGATGCGGGAACAGTGCAAAA